>JBHLOX010000024.1:9384-26189 GCA_048940045.1 Promethearchaeota archaeon | reverse complement strand
TCTGTTTATAGAGAGTCGCAGCTTTTCTGTAGGCATCAATAGCATTTCTGGTTTGGTCTATATTTTCAGCTGCAGTATCAACCGTTTCTGCAAACTGTGCATAAGCATATCCAAGCTTCTTGTATTCTCCCGCAGCCTCCCTCACCTTCTTCGAATCCAAATAGGATTCTGCCGCCTGTTTGTAATGTTTAATCATTTCTTTCCAATTGTAATTATTCTTATCAACATCTTCTCTCTTTGATAGACTCTCACTTGTTCTCTTTTTCATCTCCAATCGAACCTAACAAACTTGCATAACCGCATATATGAAATGCTACAATTCCACCTCACAGAAACGCCACATGTAGATAATCCATAGTTTTCCTATAAGTTGTCCGAATCTGGATCGCCATGATTAATCAGGAACCTTCATAGCATTGATGTGATGTGGAACCCATAGGAGTTGTGTCCAATGGACAAGTCCCGCATTCTATCTTTGCTGAAAGAACTCGTTGCCACTAACTCGGAAAATCCACCTGGACATGAAGCTGAGGTTGCCAAAGTCCTTCGAGATCACATGGAAACACATGGCATAACATGCACCTGCGTGGGTCCAACAAAACGACCCAATCTGATTTTTTCAAGTCACGATGGGCAGAAGGGTGACATAGTCATGCATGGTCATATGGACACGGTACCAGCTGGTTCTTTTGAAAGTTGGACACATGATCCTTTCTCGGCTGAGATAGTAGACGGACGCCTCTATGGAAGAGGCGCCTGCGATATGAAAGGTCCAGTGGCAGCCCTTGCTGAAACCCTGATTCTCTACTCTGAGGAAAAGCACTCGAAACCCCTTGTTATTCTAACAACATCTGATGAGGAGAGTGGGTGTTCTGGAGCTGAGGAGGTCGCTAAGAGTAGGCTCCTCGATGGAATCAGTTTCGGTGTCTGTGCTGAACCCACAAGTCTACATATTCTCGTCGGTGAAAAAGGAATGTTCTGGTCAAAGGTTGTCGCAACAGGGAAATCTGCACATGGATCTAGACCAGAGGAAGGCGTTAACGCTATTCAAGCGTGCATAGATGCAATTCGATTGCTAACTGAAGAGCCATTTCCATATGAACTGGATGAGTTCCTTGGAAAGCCGACAATGAATATTGGTGTTATTGAGGGTGGAATTAACGTAAACGTAGTCCCAGACCGTTGTGAAGCTCAGCTTGACATGCGAATCGTAAAGGGCCAAGAACCCGAGTTCCTCCTTGTGAAAATGAATGAAAAGCTGGAATCAGCTGGCCTTTCGGACAAGGTTCAGGTTGAATTTGTTTTTGGCAAACCTTCTGTCTTGACTCCTATTGACTCAAAGATTGTTACCTTGGCAACAACTGCTGTAGAACGAGTCACTGGTGCAGTTCCTCCCTTAGCTACAGCGACCTACGGGACTGACTGCTCCGTTCTTCAACCAGAGGTTGGAATCCAACATGTCATCTGTGGACCTGGCTCAATTGAACAAGCTCATCAACCAGATGAATTCATACGTCTTGAAGAACTCTATCAATCCGTAGATATCTACATGGAGATTGCTCGACATTTCAGTAACTGAAACCAAATTAGTCTCATCAGGAATAACCTTAAAGTTACCATTGTACGAGGAACAAACACACTGATGTCATGAATAATCATCAGAGGGGCTTTCCGGAATGCAACTACCAGAAATCATCAACATAATCATCGAGTTCTTACTCAGCCCAATTTTCCTCTTTGCACTCTTTATGATCGTTGTTGTGGGAGCAGTACGTTATGGAACCAGGTCGAAAACTTCAGCTGGAGTCCCAGTAATGAAACAAATGCTCCGAATGACATCAGAAATAGACAAGGGCAAAGATATGACTGAACCTGTTGTTCGTTCTCGTCAAGACATTATCACACAGAAATTCAACTCACAGATGCAAGAAGTTGGATTAGAACCGGCCATGGATAGTGGTTATATTCCTGTTTCCGCTACTCCTCTTGCTCGGTTTCTCAAGGAGCGAGGAGTTCAGGATGACACCGTGAGTGCAATTCTCGTGGGTTTAATGGAAGAAGAAAATGAAGCAGATGTGCAGGCAATAATTGATGCCACAGCTGACACGCCCGGTGTGGATCTTACAGGAGCTGAACTCGAAAAGGCTAAACAGCTAGCTTTAGATGAATGGTATAATGTTCGTCGGTCTAGAGAATAAAAGGAGAATTCCACGTTGACAGAGCTTCTTCATATGAGTGACAACTATCTTCGAGAGTTTGATGCAGTCATTGAGTCTTCTGGCGAAGACTATGTAATATTAAACCGAACAGCATTCTACCCCGAAGGTGGAGGTCAATCCACTGATCATGGGACACTTTCTGATGGTTCGAGAATGGTCAATGTCCTAGAAGTTAGGAAGATAGAGGGAGAGGTACGACATAAACTGGATGGTCCACCCTTTGATAATGGAGCTATGGTACATGGTAAGATTGACTGGGAACGCCGCTATGAAAACATGCGATTTCACACATGTCAACATGTCTTGTCCAGATATCTGCAACTCAACTACAATGTCGAAACGAAAGGGAACAACATTACTCCTGGGAGGAGTCGAGCTGATTATACCCCTTTGGAATCTTTTGATGAGGATATGAAACGTAAGGTCGAAGCTGGGGTAAACGAGATTCTGGATAGAAACCTCGAAGTCGAGATAAAATTCATGCCACGCGCAGAGGCTATCTCTTTCCTCAAAGAACGTGAATATCAAACCCGATATCTAGAGATGGTTCCTAAATCAGTACAAGAATTCCGAGTCTTGATAATTGGAGATTATGATGCAGCATCTTGTGCAGGTACACATGTCAAGAACACAAGTGAGATAGGTCACATTCAGATTGGAAAATCAAAGAATGTCGGTGCTGGTGTAAGACGTATCTATTTCAAACTGGTAGAGTAGTACTATTATGCATCACAGCCAACAGTTTTATGCGCCATAGTGTTGAGTAGTGATAGTGTGACTCACTATGAAAGCACTCGTGCTAACGGCCGGAGAGGGTAAACGGTTAAGACCGCTTACAACAAACCGCTCAAAATCTATGCTAATGATTGCTGGACAGCCAGTCCTGCAATATATCATTGATAGTCTCATCGAAAACAAAATTCGTGACATTGTTATTGTTGTTGGTCATGGTCGAGAGGACTTGATTGATCATTTCCAGATGGGTGGGGACTTGGGCGTTAGAATCCGCTATATGATTCAACACAAGCAAGAGGGTGTTGAACATGCCATTTTGACTGCCAAGGAGGAGATTGAAAATGAGGAAGAATTCCTTCTTGTCAATGGTGATGTACTCGTTGAGCCACAGATGGTCACTCGGACTTTAAACAATCACCAATCAATGGGAAGTAAACTTACAATGCTCGTGACTCTGGTTTCAAATCCCGAGCAGTTTGGCACTGTAAAGATTGGTCCTAACGGAATAGTAGAAAAACTAGTTGAGAAGGGTGGTCCTGAGAGATATGTGAGCAACTATGCAGTTGCAGGTGTTTCCATCTTCAACACTGGGATGTTAGCTCTCTTAGAGAAGCATAAAACAATGGAGTTAGCAATTGAGGAATTCATCAAAGAAGGAAATCAGGTTTCAGCAACTGTCTGGGAGAAGGAGTGGGCTGAGTTCACCTGGCCATGGGATATTCTTAATGCGAATAAAATCGTCATGGACAGATTGCTGAAAGGTAAAGGAAGCTACATAGCTGAATCTGCTAACATTCACTCTAGCGTTGTGATAGAAGGCTCTGTCTATATAGACGAAGGTACTATTATTCGTCCAAATACGACTCTTCGTGGCCCAGTATACATTGGGAAAAATGTCTACGTGGGAAATAATTCACTAATTCGAGACTACAGCTGCTTGTGCAATGGTGTTAATATTGGCTATGCGGTTGAAATGAGAAACAGTATGGTCTTTGAGAGAGTGAATGTTGGGCGTATGACCTATCTAGCAGATTCAATCATTGGTGCCGATACATGCATTGAAGCAGGAGCTCAACTATGGAACTGGCGTCCCGGAAAGGAACCGCTCTACTTCAAACGCGATGATGAAACTGTACAAATTCCATTGGAGAAGTTTGGAGTCATAGTGGGTGACAAAGTTGTCATTGGAGTCAACGCATCAATATATCCTGCAACAAGGATAGGTGAAGAAAGTGTCATCTCAGCAGGATGTGTTGTTCAAACGGACATCCCACCGAGAAGTGATGTATCCCTGAAACAGAAACTAGAGATCAAAGAACGAAAAGACCTGTAGAAAACAAGAGGGACAACTAGATATCGTCACGGATTTCTCCTAGTAGAATATCATCAGCATAGATATAGATGATTTGGTTTCGTTCTATCAGTTTGATATCTGGATCCCTAATGTTATCAGGTAGGATGAATTTATGACCCTCAATCATCAATGTTGTTCTTGCCTTCTTTTCAACAATCGCAATATCATGACTGACGGATACTGGACTTGGTGGCCTTGAAGGTATCAGACCTATTTTGGAGAGAACTTCATCCAACTGCCGACATTCTAGAGAGGTAAGCTGTTCTCTTATCGATCTATACCCCAGGTATCTATCTTTTCCACGACGTATTAGATGGTCCTCGAATTTCCCAGTAAACACCCTCTCTATAGCAAGATATGGGCCAAAACCACGAGAAATTGCATCCTTATCTGTCTTGAATTCACTCAAACCTGTTCCGCTCTGTGCTGGATGACTAAGTTCGTGAGAGATCAACCCTATTACTCCAGTTTCATGCCATGTCTTCACATTCCTATTGAACAGAATTGAAATCTGATTTTTCGCATCATCCCATGCAACTTGAGCATAAGCTGAAGTACGTCCCCAAGAGAGCAAGACATCAGATTGCTGAAGCTCACGGTATGCAGATGAAATCAGTTTCTTGACAAGTATGGAAATATCAGATGTTCCAGACAATATGACAATAGCTCCATTTCATTATTCTTGAAAAGCGAGCAATGAGCATCTTTAAAAGTCAAACCCAAGTTTTCCGCCGTGAACCTAGTAACAGGTATCTAGGAGAGTAATCACCATCAGCCGTAAGAAGTGGGGCAAATCAGCCGCAAAGACCGAGAGGATAATCCGAGACGCGGTACCCAAACCTGAAACAGAATCAGGAATTGAGGAATATCTCCAGAAAGCAAAATCAATAACATGCTATGATCTTGCAAATCGGTTCAATATTCGGATGAGCATAGCCCGCAAGATTCTAAGAGAGAAAGAGGTGGAGGGAGTTGTCGTTCCATACATACGTGAAGGTGGTTTTGTTGTCTATACAACCCCTGCTGAATTAGAGAAGAGGGAAGGTGGAGCACCAATCATGGTCGCAGATGCTCTTGAAGAGGTTGCATCAAGTGTTCCCAAGATACCTGTAATCACCGAAGAGATGGATATTGCACTTGCAGCAGCATCCAGTCCTGATGTAGTAAAACCGAGTAAGTTGACCCGTAAGCGTAGAGAAGCTGGCGAAAAGAAAGAACGCAAGGATACTAGACCAGAGATCATAGTCGAACCACTAGAAGTAGTTCCGCCGCAACCCGAACCGGAACCAGAAATTGTGGAGAAACCCGCAAAGAAAAAAGCTGCTCCAAAGAAGAAGGCTCCTGCAAAGAAGAAGGCCGAGAAGAAGGAAGCTCCAAAGAAGAAAGCACCTGCAAAGAAAAAGGCTGAGAAGAAGGAAGCTCCAAAGAAGAAAGCACCTGCAAAGAAGAAGGCACCTGCAAAGAAGAAGGCTGAGAAGAAGGAAGCTCCAAAGAAGAAAGCACCTGCAAAGAAGAAGGCTCCTGCAAAGAAGAAGGCCGAGAAGAAGGAAGCTCCAAAGAAGAAAGCACCTGCAAAGAAAAAGGCTGAGAAGAAGGAAGCTCCAAAGAAGAAGACGACTAAAAAGAAGGAATGATTTAGCAGCATTCTTTTCACACAGATTGAATCAAAAAGACACAAGCTTGCAATATTGATTCATTGAAAATGAAGAAAAAGAAGAGAGTTTTGTCTCGCACTCCTCTACCAAAGACTTGGAGAGCCTCGAGTGCGAGTCAAATTGAATGTACTACTCCGAACCTGATTCTATTTCATAGCAGAGATCTGCTTGTCAACATCCTCGAGCTGAGTATCTAGTTCAGACTCTTTGGTCTTATACTCATCCTCTGGAATGTAACCACGCATATAATCGAAGCGTAGGTCGGTCAGTTGAGCTTTGAGTCGATCTTTCTGCTGGAGTAAGAAATCCAACTGGTCGCTACCCTCTGTAGGTGCAGCCTCAGCAGCTGGAGCAGGTTCTGCGGCGGGTTCGGGAATAGGTTCTGGTTCAGCAACTGGTTCAGAAGCAGGTTCAGGTACAGCCTCGGGAGCTGGCTCTGGCGTAACCTCCGGCGCTGGCGCCGGTTCTGGAGTTGCTGCCGGTGCCGGAGTGTCAACTTTTGGGGCTTCTGCCTTGACGCTCTCCATCTTTTCCATGTTTTTCCGCAGTGTATCAATTTGATTGGCTATCTCAGTGAAGCTGTCGTTTATTGTCTGATTGATTGACATCTTCATCTTGGCAAAGTTCTCCGCCAAGTTATCTGCAAGCCTTTTTGTCTCCGCAACATTCTCCGCGAAGCCTTCAATTTCTTTGAGCTTTTCCATTATACCTTCTAAATCAAAGGACATAGTAGTCACCTATAGGGCGGCTGTTAACGATATCTCCGTGTGTTTGGCTCTTAACCTTTGCCTTGATGCATATGCCGCATATTTGGTATATAGAACTTGATTAATTAAGCTGCTTTTGCCTCAGCTTTGCCTTCTAATATAGCTCTTCGGATGATCTGAATGAGTCTATCTCGGTATGAGATATCGATAGCAACAAGCTCGTAGGTTGGAAGACCTAGAATCTGACCAACTCTCTCTGGAGTCAATGCTGTGGGAAGGTCCTGTTTGTTAGCAATTCCAATCACTTTTGCATCAGGAACTTCATCCTTCACAAGTGTCACTAGCTTCTTACTTCGCAACACATTCTCCAGAGTACTGTCAGTTACAATAATCACAACTTGTGCATTTGCGATCATTTTGGCCCAAAGAATACTGAACCGGGACTGACCAGCTAGGTCCCAAAGAACAATGTTTGCATTCTCTACCTCTTCGGGTAGTTTCTTGATTGACACTCCTATGGTTGGATCATGGACAAGAGGCAAGGTCTCTCCACGGAGTAGATGCAACGTTGTTGTCTTTCCAACACCTGCAAACCCTAGAATTGCCACCTTAACCATGGTGACTGCTATCTCATCGACTTTCTCATCAAACCCGTCAAGAGGTTGATTGGCCTGTGCTAGATTCGCATAGTCTCGCATGAATGAATCCACTAGCTGGTCCATCTTCTCCTCTATCTGAGTGGAATCATCCGCCTTGTCAGCGACGAACATGAAGGTGAAAGTGTCTCTCTGTGCGAAGAAGATCCTTGATATTGCCACATTCATGAATTCTGTTTTGTCCTCCAAGTTCACTGTCCTGAGGAAATGTGTGAGATTGACTAAGAACTCAACTAGATCCGCTTTCGACTCACTCTTGGCATAGTCTTTTGAATAGAGCATATTCCCTTGTTCGCCGAGTATATAGACACTTCTGATCACTGCGATTCACCACAACTCTGCATCAAGAGTTCAAGATGCCTGCGTGCAATTTGAGGTGTTATTTCTTTCTCTGATACCTTCTTTTTGATAGTTGGTAGGATATATTCCGGTATGAATGATTCGATTCTTGGGTTTGTGAGTAATGCCCACACATTTTCATCTTCAAAACGGATGACGACTTTCTCAGCTTCAAGCGACCAAAGCACCTTCTGCACGATGGACTCGGGAAGGGCAGTCTTCAAGGATATCTCAGATGATGACAGAGGTTCACTTCGTAGGGCGTCAAGTACCATGTAGTTCAAACTCTCAGCAAGAAGTCGAGAGATTTTCTCTCTGTCCTCAACAATAGGAGAGTTAGGATCAGTAACTGGTAGAGTAGGATTGTAGCCCTTGCTTGGTGGTGGAGGTGAGAAAAATGCCGTAACATATTGATTATATTTCCCAGCAAGTCCTGGCATTACTTGGCCCGTTCTCTTTATTGATTCAACAGGAGGTGCACGGTAGCCGAAGATGTCCTTCACAAGAAAGACCATCTCTGAGGTCTTGCCCACCATCTCTACTTTTACAACTCCTGTGCTCATTAGTGGTGCCATTGCCTCACGGAGGTCTACTTCGTCTTGAACCTGATTCTTAAGCCATATTGAGAGCTTGGCTGCTTTCTCTACACCCTCGTATTGCATTCGCTCGAGAAGAAGTGCTGATGATGGAGTCAAGAAGATGTTTGCTAGCTTTTGTTCTTCACTTTGTCCTTCCAAGACACTCCCAGCTTTGACGATCTCTTCGAGATTTACCATGTCTGGATCCTCGCTCATAAGAGCCAGAATTAGTCGTCCAGATCCTGCAAGACCATCAGATATCAGGTCAAGTTCCTCATCTGCGGCTAGAACAGAACAAACCATCCATTTAGGATATCTCGGTGTGCTGAAAATAGCAATTCTAAGACCCTCAATCTCAGCTAGACTGAGATTCTCTTTCTGTTCCTTTTGTTGCTCATAGAATATCAGGTTCAGAACCTTCTCATTGAGCACTAATGTTGATGGGTACCGCTGTTTAACTATGAACCCTTGGAAGTCATCGAGATGAACAACAAATGTCGCTTCTGGCATATGCCGTTTCACATATGGGGAGGTGTAGCTTAGACATAAATGTTTGACCGTCATGTAATGCCTTAAGCTGATTCTAGCGAATTCTTCTTGTTTCCTGCTTATCTTCCAGATGAGCCAGACAAATGATATCCCCATTTGGGTTCAGAATCCAACAATTTTCACATACGACCTCGTTGCACTCAACACAGGTTCCAAGAATCTGATGAAATGAACCCAATTGATGTAACCTATCTCCTTTGCTATGTTTCTTGCAAAAACTGCGACCGCATTGAATACACGATACTATTGATTTCCTCTTGCAGACACTACAAGATTGCTTCTCGGATTTTCTTCCAATAGGCTGTTCATCCTTCATCCCTAGCTTGAATCCTGAACATGCTGGATTTTGGCAGTTTCCTACACCTTTGTACTCTCCACAAACCTGGCAAATTGGAAGCAGTTTCGGATCTTCTCTTGTCATTTTCATGCTCCAGGGATATCATCGGTCTTCAAGAGGCGCGTAAAAACCCTAATTGGTTCTCCATAAGAAAGTATGAAAAGCATTCCCATGACTTCAACCATAGGAATCAACATGGACCTTGACCGTTGGAATCTCATTGTGCCCTCAACAGCTACGAGGAGACTTCAGTTAGCCGGCGGTCAACCTATGGAGCAAGCTGTACCAGAAGACTATGTTGTTGCTGGTATGGTTTTTCGTGCAATAGAACAACGAAATGGTCGTGAATTGGAATTCATCCTGAAGAGCTATTTGCCTATCGCAATAACTGAATCTCCTTTCTCCGGTAGAAGCTACCTAGTGGAACTACTTGGTTTGACCAGTGAAACAATGATCTGTCACAAAGGATTCGATATAACCAAAATCATGGAGGAGCTTGAATCCAGTACTGACACAAAAACCCTGTTGAAGTGTGTTAAGGCAACACGTGAACTTGTGGCCTCCCTAAGAATCACTGAGCGGTCAACTCTGCTTGGTTTAATGAGTGGGCTTATGGCTCGAGGAATTGTTCATGTTCTCGAGAGACCTCTTTGGAACCAGATTGAGAACTATGAGGTCATTCTTTCAGGTCTTCTGAAGCAGAAAGAGTTCCAGAATACCATTGATGCGCTTCAAGAAACTGCGACGATACTTAGTAGGGTGGAGGAAACAGTTTCTCAACTAATCGAGCTTGCTACTACAAAAGTTGAGTCAACAGTGAAAAAGACCGAGATGGATTCAGCTCCGTTTCTTTCAAGATTGGAACTCCGAATTGAATCGTTGCATGAACAAATCGAAACTCTGGACTCTGACTTGACAAAAGTCAAAGCATCTTCAGCCAGCAATAGGAAATCTCGTATTGCTGAAATTGAAAGAACAATAGCCGCAAGAAGGGCTGCATTAGAGAGGGATTTGGCAAGAAGAGATGCCCTTCAATCAAAAATTGATGGTGCGTCACGAGATCTCCTGATTGAACGAGATAATCTGAATGCTGAATTCCTAGCAGCTACTAAGACGATACATGATCAACTTTCATCTCTAATTGATATGTCTGTACCGATATCAACCGAAAATGTTGGCGATAAAAAGGCACTTGTTCTTTTACCCTTCTTTATCGCTGGTTTCTCAAAGAAGGGCCAGCTTCGGATTGAGATTTATTCGATTTCCCAATTGAGTAGTAATGGTGAGAAGGTCAGCAGAAGACGTGATTTTGTTGATGGTTTTACTAGTCCTTCGCGAACCATAGATGCTATCACATCACTATTGATTGAACGTGCAAACAATGATGTGGCCCTCAGAAAATTCATCCGCGAGTCTTCTCAGAACTTCAACCTTCTTGCCGTAAAAGAGTCAAGAGAGCTAATTCTAGAAGGTGCTGATTCCCTGTTGGGAGATGGACTTGTAAAACAACCACTTGTAAAAGAGCTAAAGTCCATTATATCTGGCATTCCTGAAATTAGGATTAAGAAACGAATGAAGCGTCGTGTGACCCCGCTTGTTTCTGACGGGTCTCTCTGTCGAGTTAGATTTCATATTCAGGATGAGAGTGGTAGTCCAATTGAGGGTGCAGAGTTGGAGCTAGGGGCAATTACCGCAAAATCTGATAGCAAGGGTACTATTGTTGTTTCCATTCCTATGAGTCGGCATGAAGGAGTTGTTCAGGCGATTGGCTATGTTGACAAACCAGTTGAGTTCACTCTCACGTCTACAAGTGATGTAGCAATTCCAATAATGCTCAATACGCTTTCACATGAAGAATATCTAGCAGCCCGTTTGGATGAGCTGGTTGACAAGTCGCGACGACTCGATATGATTCGTGAACGACTTTGGGAGGCATTTGAAACCCAAGGAAGCACACTACTGAGTATTCCTGCCTATCGGAACGCACTAGTTGAGCTTCTCCTAGAATTAGGATACGAACCTGAGTCATGGATTGCCCAAGCAAAGAAGAAATCGGGCATGGTCAAACGGCTTTTGAAACGCGACGATAGGACTGATGGCTTACGTCGGGACATCTTGAGAATGGCTGAAGAATCCAAACTGTTTGGGGGAATCATGCTATTCTCAGAACTTCTAGTGAGACTGGATGATTATGGATGGGGGACCCATGCGGACGAGATTGAGGACATTATTGAGGGTATGACTAAAGAAGGTCTGATTCAAGGTCTCTCAACAATAGAGGGTGGTGCACTCCTCGTTGAGTTTGTACCTGTTGCTCTCACTAATGATCCACAAGAGATACTGAGTCTTGCTGCAACGAAGGATGGCCAACTTAGTATAGAGGATGCTGTTGTAGGGTTGGGTTGGACCGAGGAGCGTGTCAAGAACGCACTCGAGTTGCTAGTGAAGAATGGTGTAGCCAAAGAACAACGAAGTTATTCTAAGAGCACTCAGTACTGGTTCCCCGGATTGAGAGGGGGAAAGAAATAAGACATAGAACACGTCTTCAGTTAGCACTTAGACGGGGCTTGAATTATGAATCGTCTGTCTCACATGGTGTTTGCTTTCTCATTATTTGTCGGTCTCTACTCATTGCTCTTTGCTTTCAGTGTGTGGTACACTGGAGTTGGAACAATTATGGATCTTATAGAATTCTATCTAATCGGAGGAATTGTTACAAGTATTGTATGCGTCCCTATCCTGTACTTTAAGGCTCCAAATAGAGGCATGACGGCACGAACCTCTAGTAACAGGGGCGCAATTGGAGCAATGTTCTTTGTCACTTTCTGTCTTGGTTCACTTATTGGAACTCTTGTGTATCAGTGGTACAGTGGTGTAGCTGTCATTGGAAACATCTCCATCTTTGTTGGAGCCATCCTTGTTGTTGCAGGAGCATTGATACCCGACTGGGACATTCCTTTCCTTGGCATATCACGTCATCGCAACATTATCTTCCATTCATTTATCATTCCTGCTTTGGCGGTTCTATTGACGATGGTGAATGTAGCTATGAGAACGGGTACTATTCTAGGTGATGGTGCAGAGGTTGAATACTATCTGACCGGACTTGTCCTTCTTGGATATGCATCTCACCTCTATCTGGATATCTTTCCAAGCGACGCAAATCCGCTTGAGATCCTTTGGATTGCAGCCGACCCGTTCCACAAGGCTCCAACAGGATTGAAACCACTCGGACAGATCAAGATTAGCCAGAAAAATGCACGAAGCTGGCTTGTGGGAAATGCAACCCTTCTTGTCATGATAGCACTCTCATTATTTGCAGCATACTTTGTTAATCTATGATTAGGTCTTATACAAACAGGTTCAGAAACGACTAGATTTACCAATCTTCGTCATCATCGAATCCGAAATCCTCGTCCTCTTCGTCGTCATCGGATTCTCTCTCAGGTGGAAGATCACTTAGGTCATCTTCTTCGTCATCATCCTCAAACAAGAATGTGTCTGGGTCTACATCAAAATTGTCTTGGCTCCCATCATCACGTTTCAGCGGTTTCTTCTTCCTCTCTGGGATGGCCATACACAAGTTGTCAATGGGATCAAACCATTCACACTCAGGACAACACTCACCCTTTGTCGTACATGTTGTGAACGCGCCACATTTTTTGCAACACTTTAGTTCAGACACGATTGTTGCACCCAGGTGCTGTTTCTATCATACGATTCGTCAAATTTCCCAAATAAACTTCTCCGTGGTGCACTATATTGTACATGTTCTATAGAGTTGAGTGTTCTCCAGTCAAAGTTAAATGAATTGCCAAGACAGACCTATTGGAGTTGTTTCGATTGGATGATTTGGAGCTCGAAGTCCGCAAGATAGTACTCGACAACGCTGTCAAATATGAAGGAAAACCTAGTGTGAACTCTGTCATGAGTGCACTACTCGGATCCCGAGCTGACCTACGAACTCGTGCTAGTGAGGTAAAGCGCCTAGCTCAGAAGTTGGTTGATGAAATCTCTAAGATGTCGTTGGAGGACCAAATTGCCGAGATGAAACAGATTGCTCCTGAGCTTTTAGAAACACCTGAGGTTGTTGATTCTCCAGAGGAGAGAGAACCACCTGAACTCCCAAATGTTGACAAGTGGTCAAAGGTCGTCATGCGGCTCGCACCATTTCCATCCGGACCGCTCCATGTTGGAAATGCTCGAATGGTAATTCTGAATGACTACTATGTCAAGAGGTACAAGGGTGAACTTATCCTTGTCTTTGATGATACAATCGGTTCTGCTGAAAAGATAGTAGAGCCTGAAGCATTCGATTTGATCCCAGAAAGTTTAGAATATCTGGATGTTAAAGTGAATAAAACAATCTACAAGTCAGACCGACTAGAGCTATTCTACAGGTATGCTGTTGACCTAATCGAGAGGAAAGAGGCTTATGTTTGTGACTGTGATGCCAATATCTGGCGTACAAAACATAAGGTCAAGGGAATCCCATGTGCATGTCATTCCCTTAGCGTAGAGGACAACCTAGCAAGATGGGAGAAGATGCTCGATGGAACATATCCTGAAAAGGGAGCTGCGGTCCGAATCAAGACAGGGATGAATGACCCTGACCCAGCGATGCGAGACCATGTCATTCTTCGAATTTCTGAAACTGAACATCCCCGAGTAGGGTCTAAATATCGGGTCTGGCCTCTGTTAGAATATTCTTGGGGTATTGATGACCATGAGCTTGGAATCTCCCACATCGTTCGTGGAAAAGACCTAGTGAAAGAGGGTAAGATAGAGCAACACATCTGGAACATTTATGGATGGCAACATCCTGAGTTGTTGTACTATGGCCGCCTGAAGTTCGAAGATGCAACTTTGAGCAAGAGCAAGTCAAGTAAAGAGGTGCGTGATGGCACTTACACAGGGTGGGATGATCCACGTACGTGGAGTCTCCAGTCACTTGAGAAGCGAGGTATAGATCAGAGAGCACTCAGAAAAGTGATGCTTGATCTTGGCTTGAGTGTAGTTGACATCTCGATATCTATGAAGTCCGTCTATTCAGAGAACAGGAAACTTAGAGATGCTGAAGCTCCACGTGTCTTCTTTGTCAGAAACCCAGTATGGGCTGAAGCTAAATCCATTTCTGCGGATATCACAGTGGCTAGTGTTCCAGTTCATCCTGATTTTCCAGAACACGGTGTTAGGGAGATTCCTCTTGGTGTAAGTGATGGTAAAACCATATTTGGCATCTCTCAGCACGATCTCAAGAAAATGAAGAAGGGTGATTTGTTCCGACTGAAAGACCTAGCAAACTTCACGCTAGAGAACAAGAACCCCCTTCTAATCAAGATGCATAGTATTGATGTTGATGAAGTTCGAAAAATCGGAGGTTCCATAATTCATTGGATTCCTAAGTTGGACAGTGTTCCTGTAGAACTCACACTGGTGGATGGATCTGTTGCTAATGGACTTGGAGAGCCAGGAATAAAAGACTTAGCGGCAGGAACCTTTGTCCAATTCGAGAGGGTCGGATTTGCGAAAATCAATGAAGTTGGAGATACAATCAAGGCTGCGTTTGCTCATAAATGATGAATCTCCGCAATAACCGAAAGCGGCCAAAGAGGACTTATAGCTGACAGTCCTCTTTCTACGCAGTGGTTCGTCATGGCGAAGAAAAAGTCGAAGAGTGCAAAACTGTCACCCTCAATGTTCAAGGTGACTGGTGCACATGCTAAGATGAAGGTTGATAGCAAGAAGAAGAAGCTCTACTATTTCGGCACGAAGGTTAAACCTGAGAAAGCTAGGAAAATTGCTAGTGCTGATGGAGCAGATATCTTGGAGGTAGATTCAAGTCAGGTCAAGGTTGGCAAGCCAACCATCAAGTACGACTTCTATTGCTCATATGACGCAGTTCTCAACATCAAGTTCTTGCGAGTTCGACCCCAAGAGATTGGAGTGACTGAACAGGTAAAAGGCACTTTAGTTGGGAAAGTCATCTACAAACCTAAGAAGAAGGGAGATTTCCATTCCATCAAAATTGACATAGTCGAGCTCTTTGAGATCAAGAGGACTGATGGCATGGTACTCGACGGAAGAACTGGTGGACCTGCACGAGCACTTGAGAAGCTCTTGAGAGGACCCGGGAAGAAGACAGCCAGTGCTGCTTGGGTCAGGAAGAACAAGATATCATCTGGGAAGTTTAACAGTCTTGAGAGAGTAATCAAGGCTGTGTCTAAAATGGCTGGACAGAAACCATCTGGTGCAAAACGAATAAGCTCTCATTCTCTGACTTTCAAGAAACTAGAGGGCTATTATGTCCCTATCTACTATGTGAAAGTCACAGCAGGAGCAAAGAAACAGACACTGAAAGTAAACGCTGTGGATGGGTCTGTTTCTGTAGCAGTATAGAACTGATGCATCTTTCCACTGAGGTAGCTGAATCACACCCTAAGAGAATGGACCCTATCACCATAGACCACTGATTCCAGCCTACCACTCACTGGAATTTGAGTAGTCGAATTAGCCCCGAAAAAAAACTGAGTATCAATACACCTAAGATTCATCATTGATTTCGTTTTATCAATAACAGCCATGACCACCATGTCCAAACTCTTAGTGAGTCTACAGATTATTTCACTTCTCATTATTCCACTGGCTCCTAATTTGGACACAAACCTAGTCGATATGGCTAATCTAGCCACAGATGAACCTCTAAGCATAATTCTGATGATTGGTGATGGAATGGGATATGAGCATGTAAAACTAGCGCGACTTGTCGAGTTTGGTGAAAATGGTTCACTAGTCATGCAAGACTCAGATTGGAACGCGTCGGTCACCACCCACTCTGCAGATGCAGCTGTGACTGACTCAGCAGCGGCTGCTACTGCTATAGCAACAGGGAACAAGACAAACAATGGATTTGTTTCTCTGAGTCCATCCTTGGTTTCTCTTGAAACAATCCTAGAATTTGCGCAGTTTCAGAATAAATCTACAGGTATTGTTGCGACAAGTCAGCTCACTCATGCTACACCAGCATGTTTTATGACTCATATTGATAATCGAAATAATTACACAGAAATTGCGCGTCAAATTGTAGAAGAAGCAAACGTCGATGTTTTGCTTGGTGGCGGTTTGGATCATTTCATAGGTTCGCAAATCTCTACTATGATCGCAAACGGGTATTCAGTTATATTCAATCGAACTGAACTCGCTGGAATAAGCTCTGGCAAAGTCCTTGGCCTTTTCTCTAATTCTCACATGGATTACGAATATGATAGAAACTACGATGTACAACCATCTATTGCAGAAATGACTAGTAAGTCAATTGAGATTCTCTCGCAGGATTCAGATGGTTTCTTCTTGATGGTAGAAGGAAGTAGAATCGATCATGCAGCTCACGCAGAAGACAAATTTCGAAATGCCTTGGATACAATAGCTTTCGACAAAGCTGTAGATGTTGCACTGAATTACGTTGAGAATAATATCAACACCATTCTCATCGTGACTGCAGACCACGAAACTGAGGGATTGGTTGTCTTGAGTCACAATCTAAACTCAGAACTTCCTGATGACCTTGTTTTGGAGGAGAACAAGAGAACTCTGAGATTTGCACGTGTGAATAATGTAACAGTTGATTGGACCGCCACCTATCACACTGATTGGCCAGTGCCCCTATTCTGCTATGG
>JBHLOX010000024.1:0-9284 GCA_048940045.1 Promethearchaeota archaeon | reverse complement strand
CTTGACTAAGTTCATAAGTATTGCAAACTGGGCGTATCTGTCAGGTGGCTGTCTTGGTAAAGGTTGAATATACCTCAGTACTTCTTCGTTTTGGAGAGATTGGTATCAAATCACATCAGACTCGACGTCGAATGACAAACCTCCTGATCAGTCATGTTGAATCTGCTTTACGAGAAAATGAGATTCCATTCGAGAAGGTTCACTCAGTCTTTGGTCGAATATACGTGGATACAAAGAAAGCCGTTGAAGCTGCTGAGGTTGCAGCAAAAGTCTTTGGTATCGTTTCTACATCTCCCGTGGTCGAAACCTCCGCTGAACTAGATGACATTCTGGATACTGGTGAACAGCTTGCTCGAGTGGATTTCAAGAAAGGTCTCTCTTTTGCTGTGGGTGCTAGAAGAATAGGCGAACACCCCTTCTCTAGTCAAGATGTGAGGGAACGTCTTGGAGAGAGAATCCTTGAGGGAATCCCCGAGCTTAAGCTAAAGGTCAATCTCTCAGATCCTGAGCAGTCAATCTATGTGGAAGTTCGTGAGAACAAGGCACATCTTTTCACCCAGACGATTAGGGGTGTTGGAGGAATGCCTACAGGCTCACAGGGAAAAGTTGTCTGCACAATCTCAACAGGTCTTGACTCTCCAATCGCTGCTTACAAAGTTATGAAGAGAGGATGTATTCCTGTCTTTCTCCATCTTGACAATACCCCATACGCTGACGAGAACTGCTCTGAGATTGCAGTGAAACAAGCACAGCTTCTATCCAAGTACATCCATGGGTTTGAGGTTAAGATGTACATTGTACCTCATGCTCCGGATATTGAAGAAGCCCAAAAACATGCCCCTGAAAAGATGACCTGCTTATTCTGTAAGAGGAATATCTTGAGAATTGCACGAGAGATTGCTATCCAAGAAGGGGCTGATGCCATTGTCACTGGTGAGATTATTGGAGAGCAGGCATCTCAAACAACTGCGAATTTGCGTGTTATCGAGCAGGCAGTGACTGATTTTCCGATTCTTCGGCCTTTAGCAGGTGAAGACAAGGTGGACATCGAGCACCTTGGTCAGCAAATCGGAACCTATGAGTTTGCCAAGGAAGGAGCTTCATGCTGCACACTAAATCCGAAGTATCCTGCAGTTCGAGCTGATCCCGAAGAAGTCGCTGCATGCGAGGATCCAATGGACTTTGGAATTCTGCAGGAAGAAATAAGGAATGCGCGAATAATTGTTCTTCGAGAGGGTAAATAGCTACTCCGCCTATAATCGCCCTATTCCTCCCAAAACCGCTAAGATTCCCCGATATTTGGTCTTGGCACTTTGGAAGAATCCTTTCCGATAATACAAAGTTCTTAAAGAAATTCAGTCTTGAAAAGGGTGTCAAAATGCTGCGAATAGCAGTTAGAGGTGTAAAAAGGTCTTGCCGCGATCAAGGAAGGAACGCATCATACCTGTCGCCCCAATCGATCGGCTCATCAGAAAAGCTGGAGCGGGGCGTGTAAGCGACAAAGGTGCTGAACGTCTTGCTCAGATTCTGGAAGAGGTTGGAGAAATTCTCGCACGAAGAGCGTTTGAGATAACTGAACACACAGGAAGGAAGACAATTACTGACAAGGACATTGAGTTGGCCTACAAACAATGGACTCGGTAATTCTGATTCAATGTATAGGTTTTCAAGGCGGCATCCTTACTTTACAATATACACAAACTGGTGTTGGGGACTAGTTATGCCAAGGAGAGTTGAAACTGTAAAAGACATGACAGTGCTTCTCTCACTACATGATGTCACTCCTGCATACGAGGATGACATCGTCACAACCTATGATCTACTCTCTGATCTCGGCATAATCAGTATGACCCTTCTTGTGACCCCTTTCTTTCGACTCAAGAAAATAAACAAGGTCTCTGAGAGTAACATCTTCACGAAGTTTCTCAAATCACTGGACCTTGAGATTGCTATGCATGGGTATTCTCACTTTTCGAAATCTGGTTCATTGAACGAGTTCAACGGGATGACACAGAAAAAGGTGGTCTCCCGCCTTAAGGATGGTATTTCGATTCTCACCAAAGGGTTTGGTTCTAAACCATCTGGGTTCGTTCCACCAGTGTGGGAATCGCCACCTAAGGTAGTCAAGGCAGTCAAGGAAGTTGGACTTGGTTTCTGTGTGAGTGGAAACAGCGTTTACAGACACTTTGATGGTACAGTTTTCAACACTAGTGAGCGTATTGTCAGTGAAGGACAACGGTCTCTCAACATTGAGGCATCACTAGTCGAAATCGAGCTTGGTGGATCTTTGCAGATTGGCATTCATCCGCTTGATCATCGAACAAATAGTCTTTTCGAGGTCCTGGAGGATCTAAAGGACCGTCTTGGATACAGGTTTGTTGGCTATACAGATTATCTGACATCAGTCAAATGAATCCAACACCTCTCGAAAAAACGTCAAAGCGGCTCTCAAACTGAATTCTATCCCTCCAGAACAAACTCATATATCTCTAAGCTCATCCAAACAATTACTTGGAGTCCATACCTGAGAGGATGCAGACGTGCATTTAGTACAGGACTTTGGTCGACAACATAAGAGGAGGATGTCCTGTTGAGGAAAATCAATCTCATAGGCATACTAGTTGTAGTTCTATTTCTATTCCCGATGACAAATATGTCCGCTGACTATGGTCCCGCGACTGCAGTCAATAATCCCTACCTGCCACTGACTACTGATACGAGTCCATTTGCGGTGAGTGGTGATCATAGTACTGGAGTCGGACCCGCACTTCCAGTGACAATTGGTGGACATGTTTCAAATGTCGGCCATGGCACTCTGTCATTCGATTCCTCCTCCGCTGGAATTGGTTCTGTCACTCTGACAGATGGCTGGACTGGTACCGACCTCCAAGCGCAGATTGACTCTCTTACATGGACTGCTGAAGACGTACTTCGTAATGGAGAATTGAACGACTATCATAGTGAGCAGTTCATTATCACTTCAGACACCTCATATAATGCAGAAGCCCATCATGTTCCTGATGGATGGACTCTCATCAAAGATGCTCAAGATGATGATGGAATCAATGCCCATCCAAATCACGGGGCTTATGAGCTCGTAAGTCATACTTCTGGCTATGGTTCAACATGGGGTGTTAGACTGCAAGCAAATTGGGGCACTGGATTTGTACATACTCCCAATGATGAAGTCTACATCCGACAAATGGTATCACTTCCTTGGAGAGAGGTGTACTCTGCTGAAATCACGTTCCGATTCTATGTTGATGGAACCTACTCAGATTTAGCTGACCAAGTGCATCTTTTTGTGAGGTTAGCCGGAAGTACAACTAAGTTCCATGTGTTTGAAACTGGTGACACGACAGACACATGGCTTACAGCGTCAACCACTATTTCAGCAGCTTCTATGTCAAACCTCTCAACACATGTTTCTGCATTTGATATTGGTTTGGCTTCGGACCTGTCAGGTCAGACTCTTGCGTTGGCTGCTCAGGCATGGATTGATGATGTCCAGCTTGACTTCAACGTCCGACCATTCCCGGAGCAGATTGATCTCAAAGCTAACGGCACTCTTGTTTGGGGTTCAACAACACACAGTGTCTATCCCTATGTCCCAGATAATGACAATCGCGACTGTTATGATGATGAAAGCTTGGGAGTTGATCTCAATGGATATAGTGATGGTGGAGACCTTGAAACAGGGATTTGGCATTCAACTGGATTCCTCGCTGCAGGTCTTTTTGAAACAGGAATACAGTTCCCATTAGCTGTTCCACAGGGTGCAATAATCACCTCTGCATACGTTGAGATTGAAGCTGCACCAGGTTCTAGTCCTTGGCTGCTTGGTATGCGTGTCCATGTTGCAGATGAAGATAATGTAGCTGCATTCACGACTGGATTACCACATCTAGAAGATCGTTTTAATTGGCTTGATAGTAGTGTTGATTGGAGTATCAATTCATGGATTACTGGATTAGACACCCGTTATAAGTCCCCAGAGATGGGACCACTTATACAAAGTGTCGTAAGTAGATCTGGATGGTCAGAAGGAAACTACATCTGTGTCATGTTGCATCATATGTACTCAGATTACTATCAACGTTGGAACGCTATCAAAGGTACAGTTGGTTACGACGGACAAAATAGAGCACGGTTGTTTGTCGAGTATGTGATTCCGGAGCCTGAAGACACAGTTCTCTTTTTTGATTACCAGAAGGATATCACAATAGACCACTTTGATGTGGTTTCAGATCTATCCGATTTTCCAGTACTAATTGATATAACAGACTCAGATCTGCAAACTAACGCTCTCTCCAATGGAAATGACATAGTTTTTACAGTTGATGGAACTCCAGTTGCTCACGAGATTGAATCTTATACTCCCTCAACTGGTCATTTAGTGACGTGGGTCAAAGTCCCATTCCTATCAAGTTCTACTGACACCATCATAACGATGCATTATGGATGCTTGAATGCACCTCCAAACTTGGGTTCAAGAGTGTGGGACGATTATGAGATTGTACAACATCTAGGAGACGATCCAGCTGGCATCAATTATGATAGCACAACTAACAACCACGATGGTACATCCTATGATAGCGACTCAACTATTACACAAGTAGGTGGTAAAATTGGCGATGCTGTGCAATTCGATGGATATGACGATGTCATCTCTGTTGGACAGATCTACACTGATGAGTGGAGTTCGTTCACGGTTAGCGCGTGGATAAATCATGATGTCAGTGGAGATGATCGGATTTTCTCAAAAGCACCTTCTACGACTGTATCGACTGCCGTAATCCATCTTGCAGTTGCACCTTCTGATTTAATGCGAGTGAGACTGTCGACTGATCAAATGGTAGCTCAGTCCAGGGACGGTATTAATCCTATGAACCATGGAAGTTGGTATTACCTGACATGGACATGGGATGCAGTTTCTGACATGATGTATCTATATGTCAATGGCACCCAAGAGAATTCTGTTTCCTGGCCAGGAAACACTGTTGCTGATTCTGACATTATGTTCATTATTGGAAACTGGGAAACTGGTACTTCAGACACACGTCATTATGATGGTGCTATCGATGAAATTAGGATGCTTCCTACTGTTCGGTCTGCTGCGTGGATAGAAACTGAATTCAACAATCAGAACAACCCCTCAGGATTCTACACAGTTGGGGCTCAAGAGAAGACAACAAATACGTGGACAGATGCTAGTGAGCCAGAAATTGTCTTCACAACATCCTCACCAAGGACTGTGACGATGGATGTCACTATTACCATGGACATTGGTGGCGAGGCTCAGACCATGGACACCGACTTCAATGAGGGGGTCAGTTACTTCATTGAGAGTGGTTCAAACATCGTGAACTGGACTGCTAAGGTGATGGTTTCACCACCTGCTGGTGCGACTTCAATGGGCTTTGCTGTTGAGTACCCACGAGCTGAGTGGAAAGCGACTGCAGTTCTCAATCCATTGAATCAGCCAAAGACAATAGATTCTGACTGGTGGTACCATGGCGGAACTCTTACCCTCAATGCATCAGCGATAGACTTCTGGGGAGTTTGGACGGTCAAATTCATCAGTTGGAATTTCGTAGATGATGTTCAGCTAAATAAAGCAATATTTGACATCAACGATTTGGCACAGTTCACAATCACAACTCCCACTGTTCTTGGAGCTCGAGCAGCCTTGGATCTAGTTGATCCTGACGGGAACACATGGTTCTTCTCATACAATCAAACCGTGACTGATCCGTCACATCGATTCCCGTCATTCAGATACCATACTGACATTTCCATACCTAGTGCAAATGTATATGCTGATGTTGTCGACTTTCCTGTTCTCATCCAATTTACCAACAGTCTTTTGCACGACACCTCTAAGGTAAGAGCTGATGGATCAGATATTCTGTTTGCAATGGGTGATACAATCTTGGACCATGAAATCGAATATTTCGACCAAGATTGGTCAATTAGTGATGCCTATTTCTCAGCATGGGTCAAAGCCAATCTTTCCTCCTCAGTTTTAAACACCATTACTATGTATTATGGGAGTCCAGTTGTGGATAACCTGGAAAATCCCGAAGGAGTCTGGTCATCAGGATTCGATGCTGTATGGCATCTTAGTGAAGATGTTGTTGACGAGTCATCTGGATCAATTCATTATGACTCAACTGGAAATGGCTACAATGGAGTTCAAAATGGTAACGTTGAATATATCCCCGGCAATCCTTCTGGCAAAGCTGGATTTGCTCAGACATTCGATGGCATAAATGATCAAATAACAATCTCTAATCAATTGACTCCTGAAGGAGATTTCTTGATTTCAGGTTGGTTCAGAATTTCAACTACACACAACTCTTTCTCAGCAAATACAAAAGTCATCATGGAGAAATACATCGATATTGATCATGACATGGTTATTGCACTTGTTGGACAGGATTATGAACAGAGTTCTGTCGCAAATGGCAGTTTAGTCTTCAAGGTTGAAAGCTCACCAAATAGTCCAAAATACACTTGGACATCGACAATAACTTCTTGGTCCCCTGGTTGGCACTTCATAGCCTGCTATGCTGATGAAGATAATCCGGATAACAATAAAATTTGGGTAGATGCTCAAAATTGGGCTACCGTCGCACAGACAGGTACTCCAACCCAGGCTAATGCATCATACGTTGAAGAGTGGCAACTTGGAGGAGGACAATACGAAACGACCTCGGAAAAGACTGGTTGGTTTGGTGGTCAACTTGATGAGTTTAGAGTAATTGGTTCAGAAAGAACCGTTGGATGGTTGCAGACCGAATACAGAAATCAGGTTGCTCCAGGAACATTCCTCAGTATTGGATCGGAACAGGAACGCTCTTCGCCCGAGCATTCGATTTCAAAGACTATTGATTCGTCAGCATCTGCAGGACTCTGGACTGCTATTGCTTACTACAATGATACTGGAGCTACTGTCACCGATAAAACCGGACTCTTTGAAACGACCTTCACTGTTCGACACCCAACAGCACTCGCTCTTCAAAAGCCAGTCATTACAACTAAGACAGTTGGAGATGCACTGATTGTTGAATATCAGCTCAGTGACACCGTTACTGCTTTGGGAGTCCCAGGCGCCACTGTCACCATGAACTGGACCAGTCCATCAACTATCACATTAGATGATTATGGGGAAGGTTTGTATGGAAAAGTACTGGACACAACAGACCTTGGTGAAAATAAACAATGGCGCATTGAAGTACAATCATCACATCCATATTATAATGATGCTAGTGAATACTTCAATGTGGATCTTTACCATCCTACAACACTATCCGCTGTAGGTGGTTCGACCACACCAGCTGACTTCATCTTCAATACCACATTGACTTTTGAGGATGAATTTACAGGCGCCCCAATCACAGGAGCAACAATCACTGAATCAGATGGAACACCTGTGACCTTTGTTGACAACCTCGATGGTACATATGATGTATCAATACCGACAACATCTCTAGGTCTAGGACTTCATCAGTACAAATTTAATGCAACCAAATCTGGAGCATATCTATATGTTGCCCAGGTGGATGTTGGATTCACACTTCGTGCACACTACACTTCAGTTTCCGTATCCCGAGATTACACCACATCCTATGGAGAAAACACTCCTGTCAAAATCAATCTAATCGACTTGGACACAGGTCTTCCTGTCAGTATCTCTGATGTAAGTTCTATGACATTCTCCTATAATCCATTTGAATTACCGGATACTGTGTTTTCCTTTAGTGCTACAATTACTTCGGATGATTGGGATGTGGGTACAGTAACTGCAACTCTGAGCATTACTATGTCTAATTCAAAAATATCTGCTCCATCGCAGTATGTGTTTGATATCGAAATCGTAGCCCATGATACATCAGTGACAGTGACAGGTGTCACAACAACGCCATTTGGAAATCAAACAGACCTAACTGTCGTTCTAACAGATCTTCAATCTCCAGTGGACCCCGTGCTTATTGGCTCTGTCGCGAACATAAGACTGCAACATCCGTTTGGATTTGATGATTTCAGTGGTAGCTATGACATAACACTAGACACAAGTTCCTGGACTGTCGGAACACACACAGTCACAGTAATTGTCACAATGAGTGGAGCCGTCTATAATGCTCCAACAAACTATCAGTTCGATATCACAATCCGAAGCATGACCTCATTGATGTATACTGGTCCTTCAACTCTGAACTTCACTCTCGGTTCTGACTTCACTGTTAATCTACATCTCAATGTCAGTGAACCTGGTCCGTATTATGGAGATCCTATTACTGGTCGAACAGCTGGCGAATTTTCTGTCCCTGGCTACGTCATCTCCATTGATACATCACAGCAGGCTATTGGTCTGTATAGACTAACAATCGATCAGTCATATTTCACTGGAGGTAGCTATCAAATCACTGTCTATTTCGACTCTTCTGATATTAGCTATAAAGACACGTCACTTCTCATTCAGTTCTCGTATAGAGAAGTTGTTAGCTATCTATCATCACCTAATTATCCACAGGTGACAACTCCATTCCAGCTAGATGTCGAAATTATTCTCGAATATGCTGATGCAGACTTTGGCACTGGGATTGAGGGAGCAACTATTACCTCACCAGATCATCAATCTTGGATAGCAAATTGGACCGATGAAACTGGAGGTATCTATAGCGTTTGGATAGATGTTGCAGCATTAGTAAAGGGAACCCATTACATCAGTCTGACAGCCGATAAATCTGGATATGACGCAAGAACACTTGAATTTCGTATAGTTATTCGCGATGCCTACACATCTGCAACCCCCTCTGTAGGTTCATTGAATATACCGATTGGGAATTCTCCATTCTTCTATGTTGACTACACTGATCTTGATCGAATTCGACCAATAGAGAATCTTACATTTCCCTATACACAGGTTCTCTCATCATGGGGTAATTTCTCTGTAGAGTATCTCTCAGGAACCAAACAATACAAGGTTACTTTCCACACTTCTGATTCTGATACTATCGCCCAAAATCAAGTCTATACTTTTACTTTCACCAAGAATAACTATCAGGATGCGCAATTTTCAATCACTGTTTCAATTCGTACCCATAATACCGATTTCAGGATTGTCAGCTCCATTGAGCCAACTAGCACAAGTGGAACATTCAACATTTCTGTCTATTATGGCGATTTGGATAATGCCTTAGGCATCAAATCTGCTCTAGTTGTTTTCTCAGTCACAAATGTTTCAGGACCGGTAAGTTCTAGCTATGACTTTGACATTG
>JBHLOX010000141.1:0-6546 GCA_048940045.1 Promethearchaeota archaeon | reverse complement strand
AGCAACTATCCATATACTTTCAATATGTTTCTTGCAGTTGCTGATTGGAACGAGAATATTCTGAGAAACTTGTATTCTGGTATATACAAGATGGGACCGGATGGAGAGGTATATCTTGACCTTGCAGAGGAAGTGCATATTGAAACTCATTCGACGAACATAGCAGTACCTGAAGGACAGACATGGGTCACTATGATAGTCAAGGATGGTATTGTCTGGTCAGATGGGACTCCGCTCACAGGTGGGGATGTGGCTTTTACATTCACATATCTATATGAAACTGGTCTCCTCGGAAATCCATCTGGTGATGCTAGATGGACAGACGATTTCCTTCTCTCAGAAGTGCCGTCACCAAGTTATGCTCGGGTTAAATTGAACAAAGACTCATACTACATGTCATTAGTCATTCAACAAATGCTATTGACAAAGATCATTCCAGAGCACGTTTTCAACGAGGAAACTGGTATTGGTTATGCAGGCTGGAGTACTTGGAACCCGGTCTTCACCTCAGACCCATTCGTAACATGTGGACCATTCTATCTTTCAGCTCACGATTCTACAACCTTTGAGCTGAGTAGAAACTTGGATTATCACTGGCCATCAGGATTGGCACCTAAGGTTCTGTCATCAGACGATGTTACCTATGTCCAAGGAACCACAGGGAATCAGATTGTCTGGGAGGTCACGGATGAAGATCCTAATGATTTCACAATATACCGAGATGGCAGTTTGGTGGAAACTGATGACTGGAATGGATCAGATATTATTCACAACGTTGATGGTCTGTCTGTTGGATCATATAATTACACTCTAGTTCTCACGGACATATCAGGGCATATAGTGACCGACACAGTATGGGTAACAGTGAGTAGTTCCGGAGGACTTGAATTACCAGACATGCTGACTATGGGAATCATTGCAGGATCTTCGATTGTCATTATAGTTGCTGTAGTCCTAATATACAAGAAACGTTGAGAGAATATTCCGACCCTCGGACACACGCATTGGTGAAACATGAATCTTAGAATACATAAGATAGCACGCCATTTAGGATGTAGGATTGTGGGAGTATGAAACCACAAACAAATACCCTTCAGATAGGTGTGATTCTTCTTGGTCTAACAATAGCAGTTCTAGGTTTAACGTTTCATTTTGTGGTTCCCAATGACATCCGAAGTAACTACCCTCTGCAATTAGACCCTTCAAGTTATATTATTGATAATATTGCTCTTGAAACAGGAGACCCAGACTATGTGTTGCATCTATCTGTCAATCTTGATTATGGGTATGAGAATCTTTCAGCCTACTTGGTAAGTGCAAGCGAATACATGCGATTTGAATCAGGAACCCCCCTGAATGAACTCGGGTATATTATAGAGTTCGTTGGATCCCCAAGGTATGAATGGCAAATGGTAGTCACAGATGATCTTGACCTCTACATATTCATCCTGAATAACAATACCTACCAAGTCTATTGTGGATATAACTACTCAATCCTACCATCAACATTCTATTCATCACTCAGTGTTGGGTTTGCAGGCATATTCGTGACTCTATTCGGATTTACCTGGTTATTGAATGGTTGGAAGAGGTTCTTTGTGAGTGCTGTCGCTATCAACTTGGTGTTCTTCTACCTCAGAATCTTCACACTTGCAGGTAGTTCTTCGGGATTTCCAGACCTGTTTGGTATTCCCTTCTTCTTCGACTGGCTCATTGAACCGTACAATGATTACCGATTCTTCTACATTCGATGGATTCCCGCACTATGGGAAGGTGCATGGCCCTATACACTTAGTGCGGCAAGCCAGATGTCAGGCTACATCTATCCACCACTCTGGATATACACAGTGGCGGCACTTGGGTCAACGCCAGCCTGGTTACCCGGACTGATCCTCTTTGCCTTCAACATGGCTACAGGTGTGGTGGTGTTTGCAATATCGAAGGAGCTTACTGGAGATGAGAAAAGATCGATATTCGCGATGTTGCTTTATCTCTTGAATCCCTTCACATTCTTGTACGGGAGCTATCTGTGGTTGAATCCCCCCCCATACGTGTTTTTTATCATGCTCTCGTTCTATCTTGGGTTAAAACAGCAGCCGGCAATATCAGTGGTGTCAATGGCTATAGCAGTCCTATACAAGCAATTTGCAGTACTGTTCTTCCCCTTACTCGTATTGTTGCTAATCAAGGATAATGCTAAGGTTAACATTCGGACAGCCCTCGTTAGCTTCTTCAGATACAGTATAATCTACGCAGGGATAGTTATTCTTGTTTCACTACCGTTTCTCATTGTTAATCCAGATGCCTACATTCAGCGAGTGCTTGTCCTCGGATATCCCATAGATCTATTGACATCATTTAATCCCTCAACAGGCTGGCCCATCAGCTTCAACACATTCTTTCTCTGGATTAGAGCTCCGGGTTTCGTTACTACTGCATTGGCATGCCTACTAGCTTACTATATTCTCCTCGGTGTGTCATGCTTACTGATTTTCGTTATATTTGCAGGATTCAAACTTGATGCCCCTACTGATTCCAAACCAGGAGTGAATAGAACACATATTCTAATGAAGCAGGTGTTGTTCTGGTGCATCCTAATCGTCTTATTGATTCAGTTATTCTACCCTCGAGGAACCTACAAATTCTACCTCACCATGCTAACTCCGTTCATATCCATTCTCTTTGACTATCGAGATTTAGAGATGGAGTCAACAGAGTTATTCAGTTTTCAGAAAGAGCATCTCATGCCAGTTATCGCGTCTGCAATTGTTATTATCTGCTTCAGACTCGTGTATTTATGGATACTCGTTGTATGGTTTCTGTTCTACCTGAAACAAAGTGGCAGATGGTTTAGTGGTAGATCTCATGATACTATTTCTTTACCACAAGCAGAGGACCATCAATCTTGACAGGAGTTTCTGAAGGAAGATCGAGAAGCCAATCCTCGAGCTCTTCCATGTTGTTGAATCTCAGTAGTACCATTAGTCTCTCCAGGGGAAGTGTGTCATAGCGGGTGATTACCTTCTTGAGTTGAAACATCCTGAATGCCTCGAGCTCAGCTTTCTGTTCCTCTTCGTATTCTTTCGTTCTGTCAATCCAAGGACTCAACTTATCAAAATCCCAGATCTCAACATTGCCATCTATTGATCCCGTTATGACCTGACGACCATCAGGAGTTACTACCATAGAGTGAACATTCTCAGTGGAGGTCAAGCTCTGTAAGAGTACACCTCCACGAAGCAACCATGCTCTAACACCACCGTCATTGGAGCCAGTTATCACATGTTGTCCATCACCGGTGATGTGAATCATGATCACTGCAGCGCTATGCCCTGTCATTGTCTTCAACAGAGTGCCAGTTTCTAGGTCCCACAGGTGGATTTCTCCATCCTGTCCTCCTGAGAGAACATAACGCGAGTCAGCAGTCATGGCAAGTGCAGTGACATGACCCTTATGCGCTTCAAGAGTCTTCAACTCAACCCCCAACTCAAAGTCCCAAATCCAGATGACACCAGGAGTGTCCGCAGTGGGGGCTTTCTTACTCCCACACAACATGTGACGACCATCTGGACTGATTGCGATAGTGTAGATTCCTTGCGAGTGTTCAAGGTAGCGGAGCATTATACCTCGATCTATATCCCAAAATCGAACTATTCCATCATCTCCGCCGGTCACAATGTATCTCTTATCTGGACTCACTGCGACTGCATTGATATGAGCCGAATTAGGAGCGAGTGAAGTCTGAAGGGTCTTTGATTCAAGGTCCCAGATTTTCACAGCAAGATCCTTGTCAGCAATCGAAACTAGTCGATTGTCATCGGGCATCGGAACAAGTCCGTAGACGGGTCCATCATGACCAATCAACTTTTGGATTTCTTTTCCAGATTCTACATCCCACAAGCGGATAGTCGCATCCTGACCTCCTGAGATTATGGTCTGTCCATCCTGAGTCATTGCTAATGACCATACCGTAAACTCATGCCCTTCAAGCTGTAAATTAGGAGTTAATTCCCCTTCCAAATGGCTCAGCTCCTCCAACATAATTATGGTTGCTAATAGCCTAGAGATTGAACGAACAAAAGGTTGTCGTTTTATAGGGAAAAAGAGAGTGGTGGGTGGCACAATGTGCCACCACAATAATGTTGCGTTTTACTGAACAGCTGATACTGATACTGATACACTGGTTCCGAAGTCAGCTGGTTTGGTGCTTTTTCTGATGGCCCAAATAGTAATCAGCATCAACACAAAGAGAGCTGCGATTATGGCGTACACTGCGAAACTTGACCCTTCACTCAACATTATCTCAAGTTGTACAAATATTGGAGCCAAGATTAGACTGATTAGGTTCACAACCTTGATCATAGGGTTGAGTGCTGGACCGGCAGTGTCCTTTAGTGGATCACCGATTGTATCACCTACAACTCCACACTTGTGACGCTCCGAACCTTTTCCTGTATTATTCGCTGGGTCGCTTGGTTCATCCTCTATTGCCTTCTTAGCATTGTCCCAAGCACCACCCGTGTTAGACATGTACACAGCAAGCAGTTGCCCAGACACGATTATTCCACCAAGGAATCCACCTAATGCTTGGACCCCAAGAAGAACACCAACCATCATTGGTATTGATACACTGATAGCAGCTAGTGCAATCAACTCCTTCTGAGCTGCAGTTGTTGAGATACCAACAGCTCGGTCGTAATCTGGAGCCTTTGTCCCTTCAAGGATACCAGGTATCTTGAACTGCCTTCTTACCTCTGTGACCATCTCACCAGCTGCACGTGTTACAGCCTTTATGTTGAGAGCTGAGAACAACCATGGCAGCGCAGCACCCAAGAGAACTCCTGAGAACACCAGTGGGTTATCAAGAAGAATGTGGGTAGTTTCAATCACTCCTGCATCATACAGAGGTCTTAGAGCTACAACCACGTAGCTGTCAAAGAGGCTTACAGCAGCGATGACAGCTGAGGCGATCGCCACACCCTTTGTAATCGCTTTTGTGGTATTGCCTACCGCATCTAGCTCAGCCATGGTCTTCTGTGCGCCTTCATCAAAGTCACCCGGGGAGAGCTCACCAATACCTGCAGCATTGTCGCTGATCGGACCATATGAGTCCATGGCAACATTGTTGCCAGTGTGTGACAACATTCCGATACCAATCAAAGCAATTCCATATAGAGTCCATACTGTTCCATCCACGCCCGGAACAAACCAGGGTGAGAGTGCGAGAGCAACTGCAGGTAGAAATAACATTGCAGCAATTCCAAAGGAGGCAACTATCACAATGAGTGCCGCAACTGTGGATTCATATCCAGCAACAATCCCTGATAGGATGAATGTTGCATGACCGGTATCTGCAGACTTGACTATCTCTTGGACTGGAGGCTTCTTCAACGATGTGAAGTAGCTCGTAATTGGATTGAATGAAACTGCGAGCATTACACCAACAGCAACCAAGATTCCAAACCTTAGATCACCCACAAAGAACCATGATAGAAGCATAGTGATACAAATGGTAAAAGCACTTGATGCTTCATATGAGAGAAACATTGCTTTCTCAGCATATACTGCACGCTTTCTGAGAATGCGAGGCCAGACTGGAACCATGAAAGTCCCTATCATTGATGATATGACTCCAACAGCTCTTACAAAGAGTGGGAAGACTACAACAGCTAATAGACCACCAGGAAGAACTGGATATGCGCCTTCAACTGTATCGAGATAGAGAACTATTGCTAGGATAAGTGCAGAAACAATGGTGACCTCATAAGATTCAAAGATATCAGCAGCCATTCCAGCACAGTCCCCTACATTGTCACCCACAAGGTCAGCAACGACTGCAGCATTTCGTGGGTCATCCTCTGGAAGCCCCTGTTCCACTTTTCCGACAAGGTCTGCACCAACATCTGCAGCTTTGGTATAGATGCCACCACCGACTCTCATGAAAAGAGCAAGGAGTGTTCCTCCCAAGCCAAATCCAAGAAGTGCATCTGGCGCAGCAATACCAAATATAATGAAAATAATCGTACCGCCTAATAGACCAAGTCCATCTGTCAACATACCAGTGAATGTACCACCTCTGTATGAGATTGTCAATGCGCGATTGTATCTGTCTTCACCCTCGCGTGTAGCCTGTGCAACTCTGATGTTGGACTCTACTGCAATTCTCATCCCGAGTTGTCCAACCGTCAAAGAGAAACTCGCACCAAGAACAAACGCGAGTGCTCGTCCGACTCCAACTATGAATCGACCACCGTCAGGAGTCCCGCTAAACAGGATCTCAGTGCCTCTCTCTGGTGTTGTTATATAAACAGTGAAGAAGAGGAGGAAAGACAGAATGGCGAGAATTGGAAGTATCGATCTCAACTGCTTGTTAAGATAAGACAATGCACCCTCTCGAATACCATTCCAGATCTTCTGCATCTGTTCTGTTCCTTTGGGAAGTTCTAGAACTCCTTTTCGAAGCCACCAGGCATACACGAGACTGGCAAAAGCTGCTGCAATGACCGTTAGGATCATCGCTTTCTCGATTAAAAGCATACTATTGAA
>JBHLOX010000140.1:2149-6564 GCA_048940045.1 Promethearchaeota archaeon | reverse complement strand
GCCACTCTGGACCAGGTCATGTCCTGACCATATTTGTAAGCTAGCTTTTCAACATGAGCTTTCTCGTCAGGATTTTGCAGTAGTTGCCTGATGCCCTCAGAAATTGAACTAGGACTTTTAAATTTGCACAGTATTCCGCGACCATCAGCTAATACTTCTCTAGCATAGTAAAAGGGAGTGGAAACAATGGCTCTTCCTGCACCTAATGCGTAAGTTACGGTCCCGCTTGAGAGTTGATCCACATTGACATAGGGGCAAATGTATACATCCGTGGCCTGTAGGTATTGGATTAGTTCCTCTTTAGTTAGGAAACGATTGTGGAACCTTACATTCTTCTCCAAATTTAACTGCTTTACTAACTTTACGAGACTATTCCTATATTTCTCACCTTCATGAAGTCTAACCTGCGGATGTGTTTCTCCAATTATCACATAGAGAATATCAGGCCATTCTTTGACTAGTTCTGGCAGAGCCTTGATTGCATTCTGAATTCCTTTGTCTCGACTCAAAAGCCCAAAGGTAGACAAGACTATTTGCCCATCTAGACATAGGCTTCCTTTTACGGAGTCACTCGGGACAAATGGTATGTCAGGGGTCCCATGCGGGATTATTCTAATTTTATCAACACCAACAGCATAGTGCTTTTGGAGGATGCTAGCCGCCATCTGTGTCATGACTACAATGGCTGAGCTGTATTTCCCTATGCCCTTTACTACTTTCTTGTGAGTTGCAAAGCTCTCTGGTGACCTGAACACCTTTGCATCGGGAAATAGTGTCGTGTGCATTGTTGTGATACAGGGTTTGTTCAGTTTTTTGAGGAGGCTCAAGAGGTAAATCCCCCAGTCTCCACCGAAAAGTCCAAACTCGTGTTGTATATTTACCAAATCAATATCTGAACTGTTGATTTGTTCGGCCGCGTTGAGATATGACTTCTTGTCATTCGCATCAATCTGCATCACTACTTCATTTCCATAATGATAGTGCGAGCCAGGATCATTCAGAGCAACAATAGATGCAGGTTTCAAAACATTGAGCGCATCTATATTCTTGTCTAAGTCCTCAGTGAAAGTAGCTATTCCGCACTCTCTGGGAGTATAACTACTTACATACGCTACTTTTATCATGAGTTAATCATTTCTCCAATAGATTGACCGCCGCCTTCCTCGTGAAATTTTGACTTTTAACTAGAGATAAGCCTTATGAAGTAGCACCGACCCAATGACCGTTTTCCGATTCGGGATGGATTCCGAGGCGTATCAGACTTACCTCTATTGTTATACAGAGGGTTTGATTACGTGAGTTCTTTTGCGCGTTCTATGAGCTTAACACCCTCTTCACTGAGGCGATCTGCGGTTTCTTGAGTAGAGCTTTCAGCAAAGCAACGGTAGATAGGCTCAGTGCCGGAGGGTCTGATGAGAATCCAACCCTCATCGCGGATTATTTTCACACCATCGAGCGTTATACGATTCATGTCCTTCGTGAGCTCAAGGAGTTTCTCTAGGAGCGGCTCTTTCTTTTCTTGAGGAACATGTACTTTCACTTTTGTATTGAAGTAGGTCGGAAGCTCACTGACAAGCTCCGAGAGCGTCTTACCTTCTAGGGCGATCATTTCCACAACTTGGGCAGCTGTCATTGCACCGTCACGAACAGGTTGATGAGCTGGATAAAAGACACCACCATTTTCCTCTCCACCCAATTCTGCACCAATCTCTTCAATTCTATGTGAAACATCAACACTTCCGACTGTAGTCCAGTCTATCTTAGCGCCAGCTTTTCGAGCTACATCCTCAATAAGACGGCCACTTGAAACGGGCGTGACAAGGGTTGACCCAGGTTTCCTAGCTAGCACACGTGACGCAATCAATGCAAAGGATTGGTCACCCCAAAGCACCCGGCCTGTTTCATCAACGAAGGTTGCTCTATCTGCATCGCCATCATGGGCAATTCCTAGATCAGCTCCAGTGACTTTCACCGCAGCAGAGAGGTCCTTGAGATTTTCAGGGATCGGCTCAGGATTTCGTCCTGGAAAAGACCCATCCAATTGAGCATTAAGTGAAATCACTTTACATCCAAGTTCTGTAAGGAGACGTGGTGTCACCAAGCTACCTACACTATTAGCTCCATCAACAACCACTTTCAAGTTCCTATCTCTAATCTTCTCTACATCGAGAAGTGATTTGATTCCCTCTAGATACATGTCAATTGCAGAGTCATTTTGTGTGATTTTTCCAATTTTATCCCAATCAGCAGCTTTGAATTGATTAGAGTTATAGACCAGTTCAATCTGATCTTCGGTGTCTCGAGATGTTTCAATCCCATTTGCTCCAATCACTTTGATTCCATTGAACTGTGGTGGGTTGTGTGATGCGGTCACCATGACTCCTGCGATACAACCTAGTCTGGGAATCATATACTGCAAGGTCGGAGTTGGAACTGGACCAAGATTGACAACTGAACAGCCTGTTGAGGTCAGGCCAGCAATCACTGCGTCGGTGAACATCTCACCTCCCTTTCTCGAGTCCCTTGCTATGGCAACCATACCGGGGCCGAACACGGTGCCTGTTGCACGGCTTAGTTTGAGAGCCAATTCAACGGTCAAGTCCTTGTTTATTACACCACGGACTCCGTTGGTACCAAACAATTTGGTCAAAATTAATCACTGAAGCCTTCTGCGAGTGGGTTATGACTTAAGAGTTATCATAGCGGATTTCTCACCGTGGTTTCCGATAATCCAAAATTCATAGGGCAATTCAGGAATAGTATCAACCATGCAGGAGAGAGGGAGATTCAGGGAGCCTGGTCGCCCCTTACTGACAACCTTACGCAGATGCTAGTCTTGGAAAGAGATCCAGTGCACCTCCTCGTGCAATAGACCTCAAGTCTTCCTCATCAAACCCATCAAAGGATTTCAAATCTCTCAAGACAAGAGAAGCCATCAATCTGGGAGCAGCACCTAGATCAGTCCCTAGCACAATATGTGATGGGTCCAGAAGCTCCTTGAGTGTTCTAAGAGAACTGGGAGTGGTTACTGCTGTTGTGTCATAGTACATGTTCTTTAGAAGGCGTAACCCAGCTGCAGGTCCTTGTTTTCGCAGGATCAAGTCGTAGAGCGATCGAAACTTCTTGACCTTGTCACGTTGCCGATATTCCAGTATACTGATTCTCCATGCAAGATATGGAACTGCTCCGCCGCCATGTGGGAGTATGAATTTGATGTTTGGATTCCTGTCAAGTACTCCATTGTATACCATGTTCGCGACAGCTCGAGTGGTGTCAAAGGGCCACTCAATATGGACCACTGGGACATCGGGTTTTCTCATGTCTGCAAAGGGTGGATCGTCAGGATGGACAAAAACTACTGCCTTACGCCTGTTCAACTCAGCAAAGAACTCCTCAAGCTCAGGGTCTCCCAAGTACATCCCATCAGAGTTTGACAGAAGAACCACACCATCAAGGTGAAGCTCATCCATTGCAGACTCAAGCTCTGCAAAAGCCGCATCGATGTCTGGTAGAGGTACGGATGCAAGCGCACCAAAGCGGGCGGGATGTTTTCGCACAACCTCTGCCAGATGTGTGTTCGTCTTTCTGGCCAAACCAGTGAAGAACCCATTATTCTTGATATGCAATCCAGAAGCTGGAATCGAGAGAATAGCCTTGTCAATACCTACCTTGTCCATGTCTTGCAGACACTGGTCAACATTGTATGTGGGAATAGGTACTCCTGAGAGCTCGGTGATTCCCCTCTCTGCGAGGTCTTCCACATAGAAGTCTGGTATGAGATGATGATGCAGATCAATCCAGTCATAGTCGTTAGACATTTTCTTAACCACACGTTTTCGAGTTCGACTCGAATTCATATCTAACGTTCGTCAGAGTACTTAAATAATTTTCGAATATGACTCGAATTCGATTTCTTTATATCTAAGACTATCATATCCAACAGTGAAGATGAGAAAATCAAAGGCTAGACAAACGATTGTTGAAACAGCACAGAAACTGATTGAGAAGAAGGGATACTCGAACCTCAATGTGAACGAGGTGGCATATGTCGCGAAGGTCAGTGTGGGTACACTTTACTATCATTTCCCGAATGGAAAAATCGACATCCTAACAGAGATTATGTCGCAAAAGACCGCAGGTAACGTGGAAATGTTCAATCAAGAACTAGGTGTGGAGAAGTTATTAGAGAAGGGAATGAGCCTCGAAGACACACTTCGTTGGATCTTCAAGAAGGTCATAGAACTGCGAAGAGCGGACCGACAATTTCTCTCAGCCATCCAGAGTGAGATGTTCGCAAATCCTGATGACTACATGGAGCTTGTCAAGAAATACCAAGGGACCGATGGACTTCGACAGGCAATCGGGATACTGGCAGAAGTCATGATGAAAGCAGCAGAAACTGAGGCAAAAAGTCT
>JBHLOX010000140.1:0-2049 GCA_048940045.1 Promethearchaeota archaeon | reverse complement strand
GTCGCTACAAACGGGATATCATTCTCCAACTCCAATCGAGTTCGATTGTTCAAAGATGCGGGGATGAAGTTCGTTCAAATCAGCATAGATGGTGCAAATGCCAGAACCCATGATGAGTTCAGAGGGATGACAGGAGCCTTTGATAGAGCTATTAAAGGAATCAGGAACTGCGTTGCGGAAGGTCTTTTCGTAGAAGTGTCAACCACAGTGACTCATCACAATATTGGTGAGATACATGATGTAATCCACCTCTGTGAAGACCTGAAGGCCAGGTGGCTCATGTTTTACAACCTTGTTCCTGTTGGGAGAGGAGTCGAACTGATTGACACAGATCTCACACCAAATGAACGTGAGTATCTCCTGGAAGTTCTCTGGGAACGGATTACTAGTCGTCGGGATACATCACTAGAGGTTCTTACGACTGCACCGCAGTTCGCTCGAGTTGCGTTTGATGCAAATCGCAAGAATATGAGTCAGGATGAGATTGTATCACCAACCCATTTCAGTAATGCACGACTACCATCTAAGATGAAGGGATTGACGGAGTTCATTGGTGGTTGTGGTGCGGGTCGGTTCTATATTTCCATTGAACCAAATGGCGATATCTATCCTTGCGTCTTCTTCCCACATACTGAGGCGATGCGGGTTGGCAACATTGTGAGAGATGACTTCGAATCTTTATGGGTAAACTCACCACTTCTTCAAAGGTTGAGAAACAAAGACCTCCTAGAGGATGAGTGCGGAAGTTGTGAGAAGCGGTATATCTGCGGGGGCTGTCGAGCCAGAGCATTGGCATATTTTGGAGATGAGTTGGCTCCCGATCCAGGGTGTATCCATAACAAGGAACATTGGGACAAACTAGCAGGAGTGTGTACTTCTGAACTAGAGTTTCTTTTGCGGGTTTCCAGCTCTGCTGCAAAAGCTAACTTCATGGAGGGATGACGATTAGCTAGAGTTCTGCTTACAGTCCCTTATTCCAAGTGCGACATCAACAGCTCATTCAACTACACCAGCCCCCCTCTCGGACTTGGTTATATTGCGAGTTATCTCAGAGAATATGGGAATCATGAAGTCAAAATACACGATGGGCTCCTTCAACACTCAAGGGTTCCAGATTTCGCAGAAACCCTATCTATCTACTCCCCTACTGTGGTTGGTATAAGTGGACAAACAACTCCCTCCATTTACGACGTATACCAAACCGCAAAAATGGTCAAGAACCATGACCCTGCAATTCTTGTTGTCGTTGGTGGAGCCCACGTGACCTTCCAAGATAAACAAGTCCTAGAGGAGTGTCCTGAAATTGATGTTGTTGTACGTGGAGAAGGGGAGATAACCATGAATACACTTCTTGAAAGAATAGACCACCACCAATCATACAATAGAGTGCTAGGGACAACAATTCGCAATGGCTCCAACATTATCAGAAACTCTGACGCACCTTACATAGCTAATTTGGATGACTTGCCTTTTCCAGCTTATGATATTCTGGATCTTCCTCGCTACTTTCCAAGAGGGAAGAGGATAACCTCTATGATAACAAGTAGAGGTTGTCCATATCAATGCACATTCTGCTCATCATCAAGAATCACAGGGAAACGTTGGAGAGGTAGATCTCCCGAGAGTGTGATTCAGGAGATTCTACTACTTCAAGACCGATATGGAGTTCAAGATGTCACCTTTCTTGATGACCTATTTACTTTCAATCATAATAGAGTTCAGAACATCTGTTCGCAGATGATTCAAGAAACAGATGACTTAGGATGGACATGCTCAACAAGAGCTGACATCATGGCGAGCCATCCAGAAATGGTAGATTGGTTGAGAGATGCAGGTTGTCACACAATCTACATCGGTGCTGAGTCTGGTAGTCAGCGGATCCTCAACAAAATCAAGAAAGGAATACGACTGAGTCAAGTTATCAGAGCCGTCAGACAAGCGAAGAGAGTAGGTCTTGAGGTGGTACTCTCTTTCATTTTGGGAATACCAGGAGAAACACAAAAGGACATTCGTTCTACAATTGATTTTGCCTGCAAGTTGGATCCAGAC
>JBHLOX010000023.1:19414-26272 GCA_048940045.1 Promethearchaeota archaeon | reverse complement strand
GATTCTTATCAAGCCACATTCTTCTAGTGCTTCTCACGTAGTGAATGGGTCCAAACCCCTTACACGCAAGTTTCCATTTGTACATGTCATAATCTTCTAGGTCTTCAGACACAGCCTCCCGAACAAACTTTGATAATTTCCTATTTAGCTTTGATTTCTTCTTCATATTTCTCCCCTCCAATGACAAAGTGCAAGGAATGACCTGCCCTCAGCACTTGTTAGTTGCCTGCCTGACTCTAATAAGCTTGTAAAACATAATGCAATTTACGCCCATTCTGGGACGTTTCTTGCTCACTCTTCACCGATTCCGTGGTGGAGGTAATGGTCCTTTTCTTTCTTTGAACCAAAGCTTCTGAGACCGTCTGTCTTCAGCTGACTTTTTATCTCTCTGGCCTGTGATGGACTAATCTCATTTTGTTTCATGAGAAACTCAACGATTTCCATTGCTTGTGACACAGTATCGCATCGTCGAATATAGTCCACGACATCCGGTGTGAATGTCTCTCTGCCTCCCGTAGAATCTGTTTCCTCCGCCATTGTCCGGACACCATCTATCTTGAATGTCTTCGTGGTTTGCTCTTCAAGTTCTTTACTGAGCGCCGGAAATACCTCCCGGAATTCACCATCTTCAGACATGTATCGTCACCAGACAACCATGACTTGTGTTTGTCATGGCGCATCTCATGATTGACTTCCAGGAATTGACTTAAGAGCTTTGTCAAGATGGCGCCCGTTTTATAATCTTTAAATGCGTAAAAAGGACCAAGGTTGTTCGTTTTGTAGCCTTTCTGCATCATTTGCCAGTGACAGGAATTTGATTCCAGTTTCTTTCTCAGCTCGACGCCATCCTGCATATCCACCATACTCAGCCGCACTCTGAATCACCCTACCTAAAGAACGGTCTCCGACTGAGAGTGCAGCCTGTATTCTCGCATTTCTTGGATCAAGTGATTCAATCGTTACCTTTGATTCTTCTTTTACCCCCTTCTCCACTAGTTTTAGTTTCCTGCGAATTTCATCCAGAGGGGGCTGAGGTTTTCGTTCCCATCGAGTCTGAGCCTTTGGGATGAAAGGATTAACACTAGCAGTGACCCTCAATCCCGAGGTTTTCGCTAGCTTCAAAATCATATTGATAGTGTCTTTTAGGTCATCATCAGTTTCTCCAGGAAGTCCAATGATGAAGTAGAGTTTGAGAGAATTATATCCAGAACTAGATGCGAGTTCTACAGCATTCTCAATATCAGTATCAGTCAGTCCTTTTCCAATGGATTTTCGTAGCTTTGTTGATCCTGTTTCCGGGGCAATCGTTAATGTCCGCTGCCCGCTTTTTACGAGGCAATCCAAAAGCGGCTCACTCACAGAGTCCGCACGAAGAGAAGGTACTGATACTCCTAGTCCTTGGTCCACTAACCAACAAACAAGCTCCTCTAACCCATCAAGGTCTCCTAAGGAAGAACCAATCATAGAAACCTTGTTGACCGGGGTGCTCTCCGTTCCTTGTCTTATGAGGTCCTTCAGCTTTCTCAGAGTCCTGGTTCGTCTTGGTTGACACACATGACCGATAAGACAAAAGCGACATGAGTGACCACAACCTCTAGTAACCTCAAGAAGGAATGACTTGCCAAAGACAGGCTCAAGTCGAGAGTCCTCTGATACATCAGGAATGATCTGAGCTACGGGGTAGTCGAGTGAGTCAAGGTCAAGAACGATATTTCGGCCTACCCTGACCTTTGGAATGGTCGGGACATAGACCCCATTGAGTTCAGCAAATCGTGACAGGACCTCTTTGCGGGAGCTTTCGGCTACAACTGTATCTACTATCTCATGAATCACTAGATCTCCTTCACCAATCACAAATGCATCTACAAAATCAACAAAAGGTTCAGGATTTGCAGTGACAACCGGGCCTCCTACGACCACTATTGGATCAACATCAGTCCGTCTTTCGGCAAGCACTGGTATGTCCCCTGACTTGAGCATCTGCACCAGATTGACTATGTCTTCCTCATAGGTAAGGGAAAATCCAATGATATGGTTGTCCTTCAGTGGTCTTCGACTCTCTACTGAAAGAGAGGGGGATGAAGTATCATATCTGAAATACCGCTCGCATGAGGTATCTGTTCTCGAGTTCAGAATCGTGTAGAAGATATGCAACGCAAGTCCTGTCATTCCTGCTCGGTATGTGGAAGGATAGCAGTATCCAAATAAGACATCAACACTACTCGTGTTCTTCACCATAGTGTTGAACTCTTTCAGCGTTCTGGATGACAAGCCCTCCCCTCACTATCGACGTTCTGAATCAATTATTGATTGGTTCTGCTTTGCGATGACGAGTTTGTGAGGGGCAATGTCTCGCTTGACAATAACTCCAACTCCAGTCTGAGACCCCTGGTGAAGAACTATTCCTGGGCTTATTGAGGTCCCAATACCTGTCTTTACGTCGTCACCAATGATTGCACCAAGTTTTCGTCTTCCTGAGTTGACTCGTTCGCCCTTTAAAGTAACAAAGATTGAATTATTATCATGACGTAGATTTGCAGTGATGGTTCCTGCACCGAAGTTTGATCGCTGACCAATTATGGAATCACCGACATAAGACAGATGACCCACATTGGTATCATCCATAATGATGGAGTTCTTGATCTCCACTGCATTTCCAATCTTGACTCTTTTTCCCAGTGATGTATATGCTCGTATGTAGCAGTTTGGTCCTATCACGGACTCTCCATCTATGAAGACAGGTCCTTCGATGTATGCACCACTTTTTACAGTGGTACCTTCCTCTATAACGACGTTTCCCTTCACAACTACGCCATCTTCAATTGTGCCTTCGATACGTCTTTCAAACGCTTCAAGATACACCTTGTTAGCCTCAAGCAAGTCCCAGGGCTTCCCAATATCTAACCACCATGATGGCAAAGAATAGGCTCCAACATTGCCTTTCTCTATCAACATCGATATTGAATCAGTGATCTCATACTCACCACGTGGAGACAGTTTAGTCTTCTCAATGGCTTCCCATATAGGACTACTGACTGCATATACTCCGGCATTCACAAGGTTGCTGATCATCTGCTCTGGTTCTGGTTTCTCTATGAGAATCTTGGCCTTTCCTCTCGAAACCTTGACAACGCCATATGCACTTGGGTCTTCAATTGGCTTAACAGAGAGTGTCAAATCAAACGCTCTCTTCTTGTGTCGATCAATAAGCCCCTCAAAACTATCCGGACCAACCATCACATCTCCATACATCAAAATGGCATCGTCTTTCCCAACGAACTTCTTGGCATACCCTGCAGCATGAGCAGTTCCCTTCCGTTCCTTTTGATCAACAAATGAGATCTTCATTTTCCACTTTTGTGTTTCAACAGCTTCGCGAAGCTTACCAGCATGATACCCATAGACAACCAGAAGTTCCCTAATCCCAGCTTTTTCAAGTGCTTCCATTGTGTGAAAAATCAACGGTTTCCCGGCAATAGGAAGTAGATGCTTGGGCAGGTTTGCAGAGAGTGGTAGCATTCTTGTTGAATCGCCTGCTGCAAGAATGACGGCCTTTTTCATCGCGAGTCATATAGCCCATGTTGTTCAGAGTTATAGACTTTCCCGCAATTGGTCAAGTGCACGAATAGTCCTGTTTCTTTGAAAATGAAGGTCAAATCATCATCGAAAAGATATTAACAATGTTAAGTCTACGCAGTCATGCACCGCGACATAACACTCCAGACTGCGATAAATTAATAAGCAACTTTAACCATCAAATAACTAGTTGATTGAGGCAATTTCTATTAGAAAACCTCAACAAATTGACAAATTTCCAAATGGGAAGGTATTCAAAAATGATGAGCGATCAACAACTACAAGAAGAGCTCAAGAACATGAAGCTCACCAAGAGTCAAATGATAGTCCTAGACATTCTCAGGAGCAGCGGCAGGGGTGGAGTTACACCAAAGCAGCTCTTGGACAAAGTGTCTTTTGCGCCACGAACTGTCAGATATGCTCTTAGAAAACTCTTGAAGAAGAAACTAATCAAGCGCGTTCCATGCCTACAGGACATGAGGCAATGGATCTACGTGCCTGCATAAACAATGGAATTCCGACACTAATAGCCTGTGGGGCTATTAGTTGTCGTGCAACTTATGATATTGTTCAATTCTCGAAGCTTATTGTATGAGGATAGGTGATATTCTTGCAGGGAGCGAAACCAATCGACACGATCAGGGTTCTCACAGGAGAGGAAGCAGTGGATGCCTACAAGGTTCTCAATGATGAGAGCCGGAGACAAATCCTCCATGCTCTCAGAGCCCGAAGAATGTCAACCACAGAACTTGTGGAGTTTCTCTCAAAACAAGACCCTGAGAAGAAGATCAAACCTCAGACTGTCAGATATCACATAAAGGAGCTGGAGAAGTGTGGCCTTGTAGAGCAGGATGGCTACGAACCAACCGGAAACGGTGACAGTCATATCATGCAGAAGCTCTGGAGGGCTACGGCAGAGAATGTCTTCATTGCCACAGGCGACATGGATGGTCTTCCAGAACCCGAAGACTCTGATTTAGATCGTACCCTTGACATTGTTGGTACAATGAGAGAGTTAGGTTTCGTGCTCAAGAATGAGCAAGAAATGAAAAACATTGCAAAAGATATGACAAAGCGAGACAAGATCTACCTGAAAGGCTTAGAATTTGCGAAGGAGAATCTCCGCGATATCTGCGAACTTGATCCTAAATTGTACATGATATTCCGTAGAGTTCTCAGTGTTGTCCGACTTGAAGATCAGGATTACTTGGATTACTGGGAACTCAGTAGGAGAATCACTGATGTACTCCGCGAAGCGTATGAACGAGGGAAAGGGAAAAATCCCCGCGTTTACTAAGTAGGGTATTTCGTTGTCAATAAGCGTCTTATGCGTCCTGCTATCTTGGGCCCAACACCCTTCACTTTCTGTAGTTCCTTTTGGTCTGCAGAGAAGATCTTTTCCAAAGTACCAAACTCTGACAGGATTGCCCTGGATGTGACCGTGTCAACACCGGGGAACCCAGATAAGATGTACTCCATGGCTTCTGCGTCAGTTCCTCTTGCATCCCCCGACCTCGTTCGTAAGGGCTTACTCGACCCTATCTGTTCAAGATGTGCTATCCTATAAAGGACATTAGCCGTTTCCTCTGCGTTCCGAGTCCAGAGAATTGGAACCTGAATTCTGATTGCAATCGAAGCAAGTGCACCGTATATCGATGCCGGGTTCACTGCTCGGAGTCCGATTATCTGCTCCCCCTCGATTATGAGAACTGGGCGTCGATAGGCAGAGCGCAGAGCTGACAACTGGACGAAAAGACGACCATCAATAAGTGACTGGATGAAATCACCTGACTCCTTTCGTTCAATCGCCACATCCTCGGAGGCTACATAATCCCCAATCTCCAGACTCTCTCCAGATATTTCAACATCAAGCCTTGTGAGCTCGCGTGCAACAGCTGTTGGAAGCTCTCTGGAGTCGACAATGAGTCGAATGCGATCAGCCTTCTTAGGAGCTTTACTCACCATGCCTTCTGAGGCGTGTTCATCATCACCAACAAAGTCCTCAAGACTGGTTTGTTTCTCCTCCTCCTCTTTCTCAGCCTCTTTGAGAGCTGAGGGAATTTTCTTCAATTTATTGATCACACTCCAATGGTAGAACTCGTCATGAGTTCCTTTTGCCACAAAAATCACCACACGTCCAGGAAACCGGCGCCCTGTCCTTCCCCGACGTTGGATATATGGTACAACAGATGGAACACAGTCATAGAACACGACCAGGTTGCACTCTGGGATGTCCAAACCCTCCTCACCCACTTGCGTGGCAACTAGGACATTGAACTCGTTGTTTCGAAATCCATTAAGAATCTCGACCTGTTTCTTCTGACTAAAGCCCTTGTCAGAACGACGAGAACTCTGTCCCACAAAACGACTTACTCGAGCATCCTCTAGTTGTTCTAAGGTTTCGCAGACTTCTACAGATGTGTCTCTAAAACGCGTGAATATCAGGATTCGTGAATCCAAGTCGACAGAGAGCTGTTCACTAACAATCTCTAGTATTGCATCAGCTTTGGGATGTCTGTGTCCATTTTCAATGAGAGCCTCCAAGAGCCTTTCAAACTGCTTGAACTCAGCCCTCGATACAAGGTCCTTTACTCCCTTCGAGCTCTTCTTATTCCGAATCTCTTCATAGACTCCCTGGATATACCGGTGAGTTGGCATCAAGCCTTGAGTTCCAACAAACTCCAGTAGGTGAACAACTCTGAGAAGAGCGGTGAGATTTCGGATGACAACATAGAGTCCACGGGGTGGTTTTGTGTATGTTCCTATCTCCTTCCGGACGTCACTCTGAGTCCTTAGAATCTCTTTCCGAGTCATACGTCTCGCGTCCGGAAGACTGAAACCCTGATTGATTACTGGCGTTCTATAGACATCAATGATTGAATAAAGGATATCTCTCAGCACCTCTATCTCTGGAGGTATTTTGATGAATCGCATCTCAGAGTCCACTGAAACTATATAGTCACGCACATCTCTACTCTTCTCATCCCTTACCTCAACATGCGAGAGTCTGAGGTTTTCACAGACTAGTCTGATGTGTTCAGCTTGATGACCCGGGGATGCAGTGAGTCCAAGACCTCTCTTATTGACTCCCTGTTTCTCATAGAGCTCTGCGATGAAGGTATACGCATAGTTGCCCACACCACGATGAGCCTCATCAAAGACTATCAACGAAACATCCTCAAGACTATAGCTTCTCTGAACTAAGTCATTTTGAAGCGCCTGTGGTGTCATTACGATAACCCGTGACTCTTCCCAAATGTCTTTCCTCTGCTCAGGGGGATC
>JBHLOX010000023.1:0-19314 GCA_048940045.1 Promethearchaeota archaeon | reverse complement strand
TGATGAGTTTCACTGTAAAAAGCTACTCAAAACACTGAGGTTATGGTGCATTTGTGTCTTCGGCATCATATTGATTCCCTAAAAGCGCAAGAGAAATCAGTTTGCTATTAAGACAAATAAGGTGAAGATAATATCGAATGGTTGCAAGATTATTCATTGCCCTCTAATCATGGTGGTTGTGAACGACAGTGGAATTATGGCTGCTGATTTTAATAATCTTCTTCATTACCGTGGTATTGATCACAACACGGATAGTACATCACACGACAGCAGCATTGATTGGTGCAGTACTGGCATCCATTGCCCTCATCATGAATGGGGTTACAGAGCAAGAAATCTTGACTATGGTGCGTTTAGAACCGATTCTTGTGATTACTGGGATGACAGTAGTGGCTGAGAGGATGAGGCGTGCCGGCGTCTTTCAATTTCTCGCAGTATACTTTATCCGGTTGACACGGGGGAGTCCCACAAGGCTATTTCTAATATTCTATTTACTGACCGCAGCTTTATCGACTGTACTATTGAATTCCGTTGTAATATTGATAATGGGATATTTAGTGATTTTAACCTGTTACGCTCTTGAGATAAAGCCGCATGGTTTTTTTCTAGGACAAATGTTGGCTATTGGCGCTGGTGGTGCGTTTACATTGATTGGCACCACACCGAACATAATCATTGCTGACTACGCGGGATTCGGATTTGATTATTTCATCACACGATTTGGGATATTTGCATTATTCGTGATCGCAGTGACACTAATTGTCGTCTTTATGATGATTCGCAATCAATTATCAATAGAAGATTCAAAGGCATTTGACCGAGTGATGGATCTAGATCCTTGGATGATGGTACCAAATCGACGGATGTTCTGGGTATACGCAGGACTCTTTGTTCTACTCATCGGGGCCTTTGTTCTCTTTCCCCAACCATTTATTGTCGCCATCGGAGGAATGATGGTTTTCATGACAGTCAGTCATGCCGATCCACTGGCAAGTCTCCGCGACATAGAGTGGGATATCATATTCTTCATTGGTGGACTTTTCGTCTTGGCTGGCGCCTTGGAAAATGTCGGAATTCTCAGTGCAATTTCAGATGCCATTCTTTTCACTAGTGGCGGGCAATTGATTCCTGCATCATTGATGTTACTTTGGGGAGCATGGATTGGAACCTTCATTATTGGTGGCTCACCCATAGCTACGGTCTTCGCACCGCTTGTCGTCGATATAGCTACAATCATGGATTGGCCTATCGGAATACGAGATCCGTTATTTTGGGGGGTAGGATTTGGAACCGCCCTAGGTGGTGTAGCAACACCCTTTGGTGCAGTACCATTGCTAATTTTATCGATGGTTAGCTTCGATGCTTCAGAAATATCATGGCGTAGATTCCTCCTCAGCGCGATTCTGGTGAACATCATACAAATGGGATTGTGCTCAATCTATATCATGCTCTTCCCATTATTTGCATGAGAAAACAGATGCTTCTGCGACATACGTTCATCATTGGGCAATCGATGATTTAGTACCTTGCTCATAATACTCACTGTAAAAAGCCTCCTTCAATCAAAAGAAGTAGAGCAAGGAGCCAAGTTGAAATGACTACTACGACTAAGGAAACCATGCCCAGTGTCGAAGCAGAGCTTTATGAGCTCAGTATGCCAGGAAGGCTGTTGGGAAAGGAGGTCCTGGATAGCAGAGCTAAAAGAATTGGTATTGTACGAAGCATCAGAATCGCACTCAATCCAACACGCTCAGAACTTATTGTAAAGGGCGCTGAAGTGGAATTTCCTGTTGATTTCTCAAAGGTTGATGCAGTTGGCACAGTAGTCCAGCTAAACTCCGTTGTGAAAGATGCAGAGGAGATTGAAGTTCATGATGTCATTAGACTCCAGAAGGAGGTTCTCGATGACATCAAATCATATCTAGGCACACGTTAGACCTTGCACGTGATGATTTCGAAGGGTTTATTGTGGTGGGAGTTGCATTTCCACATCTGGAGGCATCTCCATGGACCTCACTGTTGAACAACTAGCCAAGATGATTGATCATACGGTTCTCAAACCGGAAACTACACAGAAAAAAGTGAAAGAGCTGTGTGATGAGGCAAGAAACTATAATTTCGCCGCTGTCTGCATCAACCCTGTTCATGTAGCATATGCTGCGGAACTTCTCAAGGACACTGATGTGAAAATATGTGCTGTTGTTGGATTCCCGCTTGGTGCCACAACCCCTGAGGTGAAAGCATACGAAGCAGCAGACGTTGTAGCAGCCGGAGCTCATGAGGTTGATATGGTAATCAACATCGGAGCAATGAGGGATGAGAACTATGACCTTGTAAAAAGGGATATTGAAGCAGTAGTCGCCGCTTCTGGAGATTCACATGTAAAGGTCATTCTAGAAACAGGATACTTCACAGATGAACAGAAAGTAAAAGCCTGTCAGATATGTAAGGAAGCAGGGGCTGACTTTGTCAAGACCTCCACTGGTTTTGGTCCAATGGGTGCTACTCCACATGATGTCAGACTGATGCGAGAAACCGTTGGTCCTGACATGGGAGTAAAGGCAGCAGGTGGGATTCGATCTTTCAAGGATGCAATACGTGTAATTGATGCTGGAGCCAACCGTATTGGGACCAGTGCAGGAGTAGCAATTGTAGAAGACTTTCGGTGGGCACAATACAGTGACTCGTGGATGACGCCAGACAGACCATGTTGGACCTGTCCAAGTCGAATGGCCAACATGGCAAAACAACCGAAAGAGGTCTACAAGTGGTACAAAGAACGCTGTCTTACATGTCCCGATAAGGAGCATAATGTCTTCACTGATTAGGAGGTACTATGAATGTCTAATTCTTCACTATATGCACATGCCCCGATAATACATGTTAACCTGAGTGACAAAAGCATTCGTCGAGAGCCAATCCCTCCTAATCTATTCAAACAATATCTCGGAGGTCGGGGACTTGGTGTCAAGCTAGTCTATGATCATCTTACCCCAGGAACAGACGCGCTCTCTCCGAACAATTTGCTTGTGTTTGCAGTAGGTCCATCAACTGCAACAAGAGTCCCCACTGCAGGAAGATTCGTAGTAGTCACAAAGTCTCCAACCACAGGCACGATATTTGACTCGCATGCTGGTGGATACTTTGGTGCTCAACTCAGACGAGCGGGATTTGCTGCTGTCGTGTTCTACGAAAAGTCAGACTCACCTGTGTATCTCTGGATCAATAATGATGAGATAGAGATTAGGGATGCATCAAAGATTTGGGGGAAGGATGTTTTCGATACAACTGACCAATTACTGAAAGAAACCGATGAGAAAGCCCAAGTAGCCTGCATAGGTCCTGCTGGTGAGAACCTTGGACTGATGGCTTCAATCATGACCGACAAGCATAGAGCAGCTGGTCGGGGAGGCGTTGGGGCTGTGATGGGCTCAAAGAATCTCAAAGCAATCGTTGCTAAGGGTACCAACGAGGTAGGAGTTCATGACCAAGAACGGCTCAATGCTGCAGTAGAGCGGTCTCGCAGACTCATCAAGAAGAATGCCGTCACCAACAAATCACTACCAGTCTATGGCACACCAGTCCTTGTGAGTGTGGCAAATGAACTGGGTATGCTCCCCACCAATAACTTCCAAGAAGGTACATTCAACGATGCAGACGGAGTATCTGGTGAGAAGCTCCTCGAACGATTCTCCGCTGGCACCTACAACTGCCATGGGTGCCCTATCGGTTGTGGTCGAGTCAGTCTGATTAAAGGTGAGAAAGTTGGAGGTCCTGAATACGAGTCACTCTGGGCTCTTGGACCTCAATGCGGAATAAATGACCTAGAATGGATTGCCATTGCTAACGATAGATGCAATCACCTTGGTCTTGACACGATCTCCACGGGATCCACAATTGGTGCTGCTATGGAGCTGGTTGAAAAAGGCAAGCTTGACGCGCCTCTGAGATTCGGTGATACAACTGGAGTATTGGACATCATTGAAGATATGGCCTACATGCGAGGTCTCGGTGCTGAAATGAGTGAAGGATCAAAAAGACTCACTGAGCGTTATGGTGCGCCAAATCTTGCCATGCAGGTGAAAGGTCTCGAGCTTCCTGCATATGACCCACGTGGTGCTCAGGGGCATGCCCTTGGCTATGCGACCTCAAACCGTGGGGGCTGTCACCTGCGGTCATACTTGATTGGTCCTGAAGTACTAGGTTCCCCTGTGCTTGTCGACCGTGATAGAACAGATGGAAAAGCTGATCTTGTGATGCTCTATCAGGACTTGTCCGCAGCCATGGACTGCATGGTGGTCTGTCGTTTCACGAATTTTGCATGGACAGTCGATGACTATGCAGAGATGATCTCTGCAGGAACCGGAATCGAACTGAGTGGTAGAGATTTGCTGCAATTGGGTGAACGAATCTATAATCTCGAGCGCCTCTTTAACCTACGAGAAGGGTTTACCAAAAATGATGACACACTTCCTCCAAGGTTCTTCAAACCGCTTCCAGAGGGAGGGTCAAGAAACCGCGTTGTTCATCTTGATGAGATGCTAAAGGAGTACTACAAACTCCGTGGTTGGGACAAAGAAGGTCGACCCACAAATGCCACACTAAAGAAGTTGGGCATTCCGGTTTCTTGAAATAGCCTACTTGAGTGGCACCATCAGAGCTACTGGAGATGGACCCAGCTGACCAGAGGAAGTCGAAGACGTAGGAAATTCCGAAGAGGGCACGCTCCATATCTGGCAAAGATTCGATTTTTCTGGTGCGACACATGTAATGTTCCTAGGATCGCTCATACTGCATGCAACATATGTGGGACGGTGTCAAGAAAGGTTGAGCTCTCCCCCCCGGGCGACCCATTCCCTGCCATGGAAGGTCATCTTGAACGAGCCAAGATCGCAATTGATGCCCAATTTGGTGAAGGAGTAGGGTCCAAGATTCTTCCGTCAGACAAGACTATCGTGATGAATAAGGTTTCTTCACTTGACGCGATGTATGAGATAATTGTTGATGGATATATAGTCGGTCGATTGAGGTTTGAAATTCCAAAAAGGAGTTACACCTTCCTCCTATCCCTAGAGGGAGCACGAAGAATAGGTGGAGTGAGCAGACAAAAGTGGGTCACCCTACACGATGGTGTCCTGAAATATCTGAAGGGTGGTGCCAATCTAATGGTTCCTGGGATTGTAGGTTGCGACTCGGGAATTCAGGTTAATGATGAGGTCTGGATAGCTGATTCTGGTGGTGCAGTTGTGGCTTCAGGAATATCCCGGATGACTGGAGAGGATATAGCAAAAGAGCATAAGGGCTTTGCAGTGAAGGTCCGTGAAGTCGAGGACCCGCTTCCACCCTTTGAGAATCCAAAGACAGCTACATGGGAGGAGGCTGTTGGAGCAAATTCTAATGATCTGGTCACAGTAGAGGATGAAGCCATTTCTTTCATCAAACGTACCACCTCCAAACAAGATCTCCCAATAGTTGTGGGGTTCAGCGGTGGAAAGGATTCACTTGCAACATATCTATTAGTTGAGAAGGCAATAGAATCCAGTCCTCCAATCTTCTTCATGGACACTGGTATCGAACTTCCTGAAACTATTACTCACATCAGGGAGTTTGCGAAATCTCGTAATGTGCCAATCATTGGACAGGAGGCAGGAGATAGGTTCTGGGAATCAGTTGATGTGTTCGGACCTCCTGCTCGTGATTTTCGATGGTGCTGCAAAGTATTGAAACTGGGTCCAGCAGCCACGTCGATTGCTGATGAGATGGGCGGTGAAACACTCAGTTTCATGGGCCAACGAAAGTTGGAGTCATTTCAACGATCAATTGAACCCCGGGTGACAGAGAATCCTTGGGTTCCTGGACAGTTGTCTGCAAATCCCATCCAGAACTGGAACGCCCTTGAGGTTTGGCTCTATATCTTTAGAGAGAAAGCTGACTTCAATCCATTGTACAATCAAGGATATCATCGGATGGGGTGCTATCTCTGTCCATCATCACCTTTGGCAGAGTTAGAGAGCCTTAGAGATACACATCCAGAATTTCATGAAAAATGGGAGTCCAAGATGCGAGAGTGGGCTGACAAGTATGGATTTCCAGATGAATGGATAGAGATGGGTTTCTGGAGATGGAAAAAGCTACCAAAGGGTCAGATGGAGCTGATCAACAAACTTGGTCTTGACATAGAACCGGATCGAACAAGCCCAGGAGAGGACCTAGGACTTCAAATCACACAGGGCGTTGCTCCTTGCACAAAATCCGGCTTCAGCATGGAAGGAGCCTTCTCCTCTGGGATTGATTTGAACAGAGTCTCAAAGGTCTTTCCGATATTTGGAAAGACTAGACTATCAGAGGAGATGGGTGCACTCAGGACAAAGGCCGGTGAGAACAGCATCTCTCTTTTCAGCTCTGGCTCTGTTGTTGTCAGAGGAACTAGCGAAAAGATTGTGGAGCGACTTGCTGAGAAGATGGAGCGTGCAGTTAGGAGAGCTGTCTTCTGTCAAGAATGTGGGTCATGCGTCCCTCAGTGTGAACACAATGCCCTGTCTTTGGACACTGGGAAAATCACAGTTGATGAAGAGAAGTGTACAAACTGTCTCAAGTGTGACAACTGGCCGTGCCCAACATATCTTGCTTAGCAGGAAACTGTTAACTTGTAACAGCAAGGTTATTATCTCCGCTGACGACACACACGTCAGTTGAGCACGAAATGTTAGCAGCGATTAGTTTACACATCTATAGGTACCGCAAGTACTTAGTGCTCACACTTCTGATCTCGCTGATAGCGATACCCATCGCTGATATCTTAGTCATTCAGAGAGACCGCAATAGAAATGAGATGTATGGAGAAGCGTTCTGGATATACGGATTTGGCGTCTATACAATGAATGACACAGATCTCGCTGCACAGATGGAGGATCTCGGCTTTCCCTATAATGATGGCGAACATGTGCTTCCTGCATATTTAGGTGGAATAGCCTATGAGTATCCGGTCTTTGGGCTTATTTTCTTTGCAATAGCAACGTGGTTGTTCCCAGGAGCGGGAGAGTTACAACCGTTATGGCTGAATTTCCTATTAGTACTTGTATTCAATCTGAACCTGGTCCTACTGGCAATCCTTCTGAAAGACAAGCTGCAAGCTAAATTCTGGGCACGTATGTTCTTTGCCGGGTACTTTGTGTACGGGCTCATAATGTCAGCGGGTGGCGGTAAACTCGAACCGATTGTGGACTGTCTATTGTTGATGTCACTGGTTCTTTGGCAGGAACAGCAACCTGGCAAAGCAATGTTTACCCTTGGACTGAGCTTTCAAACCAAGGTATATTCCGTTGTCGTCTTTCCTTTCTTTTTCCTTTTGAACCCACTATCATCAGTCTGGTTCATTGTTTCATTGTTTGTTTCTGTAGTTCCATCATTCTTCGGAGCAAGCTTCGAATCTCTAATTTCACATTTTCTCAACACATCCAACTATAGTGTCTATATAGTGAATCCTATGTTTCCAGGACTAGTCTGGGGCACACCTAACCTGACATCTGACCCTGTCACATTCTACTGGTGGCCTCCCGCAGCGATTCCACTAATCCTCTACATCCTCTTCATGCTTCTTACTATCAGAATCTACCTACCTAAAATGGAGGGCCTAAAGGGCAAATCTATTCGACAGAAACTACTAGAGCTAAAAGCTTTCTATCTTTACCTGCTTCCCGGAGTACTCTTTGTCTTTCGGTGGGTCATGCCATGGTATCTGTACTGGCTTGCTCCTATTGTAATACTCTTTGACAATGATGAGCAAGCATCAGGTTACATGAAAGAGATGACAATTGTTGGTTTTCTCTATGCCTTCGGTCTACTATGTAGTTGGCCTTACTTCAGTGGTGACCCGGGTCCTCTACGTGATTTTGTGGGACACTTCCCACTTAGAGAAGGTACCGTTCTTGGCCTGATTCTCATAGTGATACTTGCAGGAATTACATATGTGGCGTGGAAATGGGAGTTTGATCGTCGAGAAAGGAAAATGGAGCTTATGCGTGAAGCCGAGATAACTGGTGAGCTTATCATCTGATCTTCTATCGAGGAGTTCCATTCTCTCGGTAATAGTCAATGATTCGCTTTCTGATCAATGTAGAAGAACAAAGTCCATCCGCATCTCGCTTCTCTAGTCGGACTATCTTAGTCTTCAATCCTTTATTGGTAAAGTATGTTTCCAATGAGCTCACATCAGTATATTGGTCGTATCCCAACGCAATGATATCTGGTTTAATCTCAGAAACTATCAAAGCGTGATTATCGGTGTCAAGTCCAATAACAGCTCTATCGACAAATTTCAATGACTCTACTATCTTGCGTCTCTGCTCCTGTGGAAAAACTGGTGGTGCACCTCTCTCTCGAACAATAGTCTTGTCAAGCGCGATGACAACCACTAACTCTCCATTTTCCCCAGCGAGTTCCCTTGCTTGCTTAAGATAGGAAATATGTCCTAGATGCAGAATATCGAACTTCCCTGCTGCTAGAACTTTTCTTCCTTTCATCTAGCACACACCTGAGCTTTAGTCCTCATCTACAGCAAGGAAGGTTTCACCCTCGGCTATGACCTCGATTCGTCGTTTCGTCTTTGTTATTTGACTAACATGAACAAGTCCATTTATCTCAAGCTGTAATAAAGCGGCGTTGATTTCCGCTTCACTAGGTTCTGCACCAAGCTCTTTCTTTAATGCTCTAATGAGCTCATCATCAAGGATGACTCCGTGTCGTTTTTTAACAATCGCGACAACCAAATTTGTCATGGGCATTGAGTTCCATGGAGCCATCTTCTTATCACCTTCATTTGTTAGCCATACATTGAATGAGTAGCAGTATCCACTTCAGTGGTTCTGCGTAAAGTCTGGTCCATCTTTCGATAACGCTCTAACATCTCTTTTGTGACAGAAGAATGTACAGATTCTATGGCGCTCTCAAAGTGTGTCCATGAAACCCTCTCAGTATCCATGCTATCTCTCAAAGCTCTCATACCAGCTTCCCTGCAGATGGCTTCTATATCACCACCAACATAGTTCTCTGTCATCTCCACTAGCTTGCCCAACTGTTTCTCAACATCATCAGCCAAGGGCATATTTGCTGTGTAAATCTCAAATATCGCCTTTCTACTCGCTGCATCCGGAGCATCAACGTAGACAAATCTGTCAAATCTCCCTGTTCGTAAGAGTGCCTTATCAATCAGTTCTGGACGATTTGTGGCAGCAATAACCACAATATCCTTCATTGACTCAAGTCCGTCCATCTCAGTCAAGAGCTGACTAATTACTCTCTGATTATGAACAGCTCCCGGACCATCACCTCCAGCACCCCGTGTAGGTGCTAGAGCATCTATCTCATCAAAGAAAATTATCGCTGGTGCTGCAGTCCTGGCCTTTCTGAAGACTTCTCGAATGGCCTTTTCGCTCTCGCCAACCCATTTCGAGATCAGTTCGGGCCCCTTCACACTGATGAAGTTCGCCTCACTCTCAGTAGCCACAGCCCTTGCGAGCAGTGTCTTTCCACAACCAGGAGGTCCAAAGACGAGCACCCCTTTCGGAGGAGTTATCCCTAGTCTACGAAATGACTCTGGGCTTTTAAGAGGCCACTCAACGACTTCTTTTAGCTCTTGCTTTGCTTGGTCTAGTCCACCGATATCGCTCCATTTCACATCAGGAACTTCAATGAAGACTTCTCTTACCGCTGACGGCTGTATCTCTTTCAAAGCTTCTAAGAAATCACCATTATGAACCTCAAGTTTCTCCAGAACATCTTGGGGAATCTCGTCTGCCTCAAGATCGATTTGAGGGAGGTATCTTCTAAGAGCTTTCATAGCTGCTTCTCTGCATAGTGCATTAAGGTCCGCGCCTACAAATCCATGAGTGGTTTTTGCTAGGTTCTGCAGGTCTACTTTGCCATCACCTTCCGCTGTCAATGGCATTCCTCTTGAGTGAATGAGAAGCACCTCGAGTCTACCTGTTTCATCGGGTACACCAATCTCAATTTCTCTGTCAAATCTGCCCGGACGTCGAAGGGCTGGATCAAGTGCATTCACACGATTTGTAGCACCTATTACGACTACTTGACCACGTACCTTGAGTCCATCCATTGTTGCCAGAAGCTGTGCAACCACCCTCCTCTCGACCTCTCCTTGAACGTCTTCTCTCTTGGGTGCAATTGCATCCAACTCATCAATGAATATGATACTGGGCGCATTTTCTTCAGCCTCTTCGAATATTTTCCGTAGTTTCTGTTCGGACTCACCATAGAACTTTGACATAATCTCAGGGCCGTTAATATGTACAAAATTCGCCTCCGATTCACCTGCTACAGCCTTTGCCAACAGTGTTTTTCCTGTTCCTGGCGGTCCATGTAGAATAAGTCCTCGTGGTGGGTCGATTCCCAACCTCTTAAAGATCTCCGGATGCTTCATTGGAAGCTCCACCATCTCTCGAATCCTTTGAATTTCGTCAGATAGCCCGCCAATCTCTTCATAAGTCACCTGTGCAGCTCCAACAACATCTCCTGTTGGTTTCTCTGAAATAGCCAAGATTGTAGAATGCTGAACCACAACAGTCCCGGCAGGCTTAATGGAGGTTACCTTGAATGGGATTGCCCGTCCCAGAATAGGAATGAAAACTGTATCCTGCGTTGTTACTGGACAGTTCAGGAGTTTTCTTTTCACAAACTCTTCAAATCGGGGTTCTGGTCTGATTGGCACCGAAGTTGGTGCAAGTGTCACATTCTTTGCTGGTTCCTCATTGGCTCGTAAAACAGTGACCTTCTCACTCAGACTGACGCCTGCATTTCGTCTGATACGACCATCCATCCTAATGATTTCTCTACCTTTATCACCCTGATACGCGGGCCAGGCTATAGCTGCAGTCACTCTCTTGCCCTTGATCTGGATTATGTCCCCTGTTCTGACTCCTAGCTTCTCCATTGAAACAGCGTCAATACGGACTATAAACCTGCCAATGTCTCTATGCTCGGCCTCTGCGACCTTAAGAATAATTTCGACCATTTCCTTGATGCATCCTCCTATACCATTATTATAGTATGAGAAACCGGACGGAATATGTCAAATCATTAAAATCCGTCTTGTTTCTGCTATTCAATGTTTCTTTGTTTACCCATATATTCAGATACAGAATTTGACTATACAATTCTATGGGTGTTTAATACCTGTTAACGGCCTCTGGGGGAGCAAAGAATTCATGGATTGCGCGCCTACTACATCCTGGAAACTCTTTCCACCTCAACCTGTGACACCCCTTCAATAGCACTAATGGCCTCCTCAATGTCATCAGTACCACCCATGGACTCATCTCTTGCTAGATTCATTCTGAGTGCCTTCAGACCGAAAGCCACTGGCTGGGTTTCTGTTGCTCCTAAATCTGTTCCCTCTGGAATTACGTTCTTGATTTTCTCAAGTAGATCGTCTAAGTCAATTTCAACGCCGTCGGGCATAATCCGTAGGGTCATAACCACTCGCGCCATTTCATCTCATCTCGAAAACTCGACTATGGCCCCTCGAACCCACAATTGGGACAAGTGTATCTATTCGAAAATCTTCGACAAGACTCACAACGCCATATGGTGAACTCACCACATGATGGGCATTGGAATTTCACGCCGTCCTCCTGTGGAGAAACAGAAGCGTGACATGACGTACACCTGATAGCTCTCATAGTTGCCAATTTATCACCAGAAGGTTTACTGATACCTAGGGGACCAGTTTTGGGGGCGTGCTGATGAGTTATTATAAATCTGTCGAAGTGTAAGTAGCATCCCCAAGCATATATTCTTCAGATGTATCAGAATGTATGAAAGACGACGGAGTGGATTGAATGGGCACCAAACTCGGTAACATCGTGGACGCAACGGCTATCTCATTGTCTGATTTATCTGGTAAGAAACTCGCTATTGATGCATTCAATACAATCTATTCGTTTCTCTCCATTATCAGACAACCAGATGGAACACCTCTGTCCGATAGACAGGGACGAGTTACTAGTCATCTGAGTGGTCTGTTCTATCGTAATATAAACCTGCTAGAGAATGGTATCAATCCTGCGTATGTGTTCGATGGTGAAGCCCCGAAGTTGAAGGCAAGAGAGGTACAAAAAAGACGAGAAATCCGAGAAGCTGCTTATGTGGAATGGAAGACTGCCAAAGCCGAGGGAAGAATTGAAGATGCTCTTAAGGCCGCAAAGGGGAGTTCCCGGCTCACATCACCAATGATTGAGGAGAGTAAGGAGTTGTTGACTGCGTTAGGAATTCCAGTCATACAAGCTCCATCTGAAGGCGAAGCCCTAGCAGCACAGATGGCCCGTGATGGGCTTGTGTGGGCGAGTGCAAGTCAAGACAACGACTCATTGCTATATAATTGTCCTCGAATGATTCGAAACCTTTCACTCTCTGGAAGACGACGGGGTGGTCGTTCCTCCAAACCGATAACTCCCGAGCTGATAGATTTGGACAAGAATCTCCGGTTACTGGGTCTGACTCGAGAAAAGCTGATTGACGTAGCTATTCTGATTGGTACCGATTACAACAATAATGTAACAGGGATTGGTCCAAAGACTGCTCTGAAGCTGATAAAGAAATACGAATCTTTGGAAAAAATAGAGTCCGCTTTCAAGAGCTCTAAGAATCCCAAAGACAAAGAAAAGTTAACAGAAATTCAGGATATTCCATATGATGAGATTCGAGATATATTTCTCAATCCTCCAGAAATAGAGATATCTGCTCCGCAATGGTCTGAACCGAAATCTGACGAAATACACACGATTCTATGTACTGAGCATGATTTCAGCGAGTCGAGAGTGCAAAAGTCACTCGAGAGATTGACAAATGCCTTGGAAGAACTTCGTGGATCCACACATCAGAGTTCACTGTCAGATTTTTTCTAGCTTCCGTGACGGATATATAGTGACACAGCGAGGCAGTATTAGGGTAAAGGTGAATGGCTCAAATGAGAGAGAGAATGACTGCAGTTAGAGCGTCCATATCTGATATCACCAATGGCACGTTCTCAGACAACAATGGTCCACATGTGGTTTCCCCATTCGGTGTTGAACTGAGGCGAGTTGTGCTTGTAGGCTTTGTAATAGGTAAGATACACAGGGAGGGGGATGACGCAGGAAAGAAACGGTACGAAAGCATTACAATTGATGATGGAACGGAAACCGTCGGAGTAAAGGTGTGGGGCGAAGAGGATGCAGACATCCTTGAAGGAGTAAAGGAGAACATTTTGGCACTTGTAATAGGTAAAGTTCGAATGTATAGCGACGAAATCTACATCATGCCTGAAGTGGTCAGAGAACTAACAGACCCCAATTACATGAGTCTTCATCTAATGGAGCGCTATAAGGCGATTCTCAATCGAAGTGGTATATCACTACCTGAAACAATGGAACAACACCAGGAACTATTGACCACCACCTCTAGCACAACCGTTTCTGGCAAGCTTGCAAATGACATCATTGCTTATGTGCGGTTGGAGGCTCCACCTGAGGGTCTTCCTCTGAAGGACATTGTGGCATACTTTGAGAAAAAAGGTCAGGACTCAGAGAAGGTGCAAACAAAGGTGTTCAATCTTGTTGCTGAAGGAGCACTCAATGAGGTCAGTATTGGGCAATTCCGAACGTCCGATATGTGATCTATATGTAAGTCGGAACAATACCTTCAATAGCGTATAGGAGAGAGTTCACGTATGGACGACTATGACAACCTTCTGGATCGAGCGCGATCACAAGTACCTGAGGATGCGTTCAGGAAATCAGGGGAACGGTTTCAGGTTCCTGAGGTCCAGCTCATTGTTCAGGGTAACAGAAGTATTTGGCAGAACTTCCAAGAGATCATCAATATCCTCAACCGTCCTGGAAAAGAGGTCTTGAAGTTTGTATCACAACAGCTTGGAACTGCGGGTAACATAGAGGGCAGCAATGCTCTGTTCAATGGCAAATTTAACCAAGAGCAAGTTGATGAAGTTCTGAACCGTTACATCGATTCCTATGTCACATGTCCTGTCTGCACTCGTCCTGATACTAGTATTATCAAGGAATCGAACGCGTACTACTTATCATGCTCAGCTTGTGGCGCCCGAACATCAATTCGGCCAGTCTAATGATGGAGGGACAAGGATAGTGGTTCAAGTCTACTTACGTGTGAGCGAAACCCACGAACACTATGTTGTAGCAATGTGTGATAAGAGTCTCTTAGGAAAGACGCTGAAACAGGGTGACTTGAAGTTCAAAGTCAGTGAGGAATTCTATGGCGGAGACCTAGTAGATTTGAAACTATGTCTGAAACATCTTGAGAAGGCAACAATCGCAAACATGGTGGGTAAGAAGACAGTGGAAGCTGCCATGAATGCAGGGCTCGTTCATGAACAGGCTGTTCTATATATTGAAGGTCATCCACATGCACAGTGGGTAAAACTCTAGGGTTTAGTGTTGACAACCTCCACCGCCGCCACCACAAAGGCGGTTGCGGTCCATTAACTCTCCCACGCCTTCCAGATAGGTTCGAATTGCATCACCTACAGTTGAATTATCACTTCGAACTACAGTCAAACCTACTTGCTGGGCCGCCATGAAAGGTCGCATCCCCATTCCCATAGTGATGAGAACATCTACACCCAAACTTGCGAGTCGATTAACAGGCTCTGCGCAGCTTGCGTGTCCCAGGTTTGGAACTGTTTCTACCTTGGTAATTTCACCATCTTCAACCGTAGAAACAATGAATGCCTTGCAGTGTCCAAAATGGCCACTTACAGGACTGTCAAGTCCGTTCTCCATGTCTGCAGTTACAGCTATCCTTTTTGTGCTCAACTAAGTTTCATCTTCTCTTTGTTTTTTGTCCCAACGCAACCATCGTAAACGAGTTGAACCACAGTCCTTACACTTGCTCTTGTCGTCGGAAGACATGTCAACAGTAGATCCGCAATCGAGACATTCCAGAACTCCTGTTCCATCCGCTAGGACATATCTACCACCCTCAATTCGTAGGACATATCCTTGTACTAATCCTTGGGCTATCTTACTACGTGCTGAAGCCAGTACCCTGTTGAAGGTTGGTTGGCTAATGTGCATTACTGCACTGGCATCTCTCTGGCTCAGACCTTCGAAATCTGATAGTTTGATTGCCTCAAATTCATCAATGGTTATCAAAATCTCTTCAAGCTCCTTCGCTGGAATCCCTGCTGGCTTGTATACTGAAACAGGCGGTTCTCGGGTGACTCTTCTCCGGAGCTTTTTTCGAGGCATATGCTATCTCCTTCCCTTGTTAACAAAAGAGTTGTGCTTGAGATATATACGCAATAGTCCACGTTTTAAGCAAATTTGTATGACAAACTTGTGTTGGTTCAATTGAAAGCTCCCTGTTATCAATGTGGAGAACCTGCTGTCTTGGATGGTCTCTGTGCTGAGTGCTATAACAAAGAACATCCGTTGATTGAGGTTGAAACACCACTGACACTCCTCAGCTGCAAAAGGTGTGGGTCAGTGAAGATACCAGGTGGCTGGAAGAAACTGTCTTTTGCAGCAGCAGATTCTGACGATCTCTGGCCTCATCAGTTGGACATCCTCCTCGAAAATGAGATGAAGCCCCTTGTCCATGGAATCGAGCTCGATATCGAAGAAGAGAAACGACTTGATCGGGTCCTTCATGTTGTTCTGAGAGCCTTCGGAAAGTCGCATGAAGATCTTCCTCCACATGAAGAACAATACCCAGTCGAAGTCCGATTCTCCTATGGCACATGTGATACTTGCGGTATGATGAGCGGTGGATATTACGAAGCAACTCTACAGATTCGGGCTGATGGACGGCAACTAACAGATGAAGAAGAGAACGATATAGTTCGCACTGTGACTGATATGACCATTGCGCAGTATGGGTCAGACGACAAAGCATTCGTGACGAAAATCAGCAGTGATAGATATGGCATGGACTTCCAAATGGGGTCTGAACATCTCTGTCGTTCAATCGCAGAAAATCTTGAATCTCGATATCTTGCTCAGCGGAAGCAGAACTACAAGTTAGTTGGTCAAGATAAGAGGGGAAAAGACAAGTTTCGTACGACCATTCTAATCCGACTCCCCAGATTTGGAATAGATGACTTTGTGAGAGTTCTTGGCAATCCATGTCAGGTCATGGCTATGAGCAAAAGTGGACTCACTTGCTTCGATCTCATTCAAAGACAGCGATTCACAATGAGTCCCAAGAGTTCCAAATGGCGTACTCTTGAATATCTAGCTTCTAAAGATGAGCGACAGGAGTTTATGGTCACAACTCGGGTATATGGTCAGCCAGTGCAACTCATGGACTCGGTGACTTTTGATTACAGAGAAATTGATGAATCTCTTCTTGATGAGGAAGTTGAAGCAGGGACTACAGTTTATGGGCTTGTAATTGATGATGAGTTTTACCTTCTCCCGAGCTAGTAGAACGAGGTTTCGGTACGCTTAAATGGCCTCCTCTAGAATCCTGCAATAGTCGCTATAGGACGCCACAGTCCAGCGATTAACCGGAGGAATATTTTGCCCCGAAGAAAAGGAGGCGGCAGACGACCGCAGCAAGGCACTAGTCCCGACGAACCACTCAGGGTAAGGACTCCTAGACGTGATGATGGAGAGATGTTCGGTATCATCATTCAGATGCTAGGGTTTGACAGAGTCAGAGTTAGATGTGAAGATCAGAACATCCGTATAGGTCGGATACCTGGTAGGATGAAGAAGAGAGTCTGGATGCGAATTGGAGATACTGTCCTTATCACTCCTTGGGATTTCCAGAGTGATGAGAAGTGTGATGTTGTCTACCGATATCGAGGTAATGAGATAGACTGGTTACAGAAAAAAGGTATTCTGAAGATGTTCTGAAGCTAAGTCAATCCTTTTTTGAGAACAGTATTTAATTTCACGTGATTTCATATCAGTAGTATTAAGGAAGGCAATCACTATTGAAACGAGCTGATGAGCAACACAAGAAGATAATCTCAGAACTCGATCGTCGGAAGCAAAAACGGCGGAAAGACGATGATGAGTTCAAAGTAGTTGAGGGTGTAATTGATGCACCCACGCTCAAAACGCTCTATAAGCTCCTGAATCGAGGCACCATAAATGCACTTCATGGTGCTATAAGCACTGGAAAAGAGGCTAATGTTTACCGTGGAGAGGATGTCGATGGTAAACCAGTTGCTGTGAAGATTTACCGGATTTCCACAGCTGAAACCGACTTCATGCTTGAATACATAGTCGGGGATCCCCGATTCAAAAGAGTGAAGCGTCGCAGTCGATCATTAATTCCTCAATGGGCAACAAAAGAATACAAGAATCTCATGAGATACAGCGAAGCTGGGGTCAGGGTCCCCAAACCAATCGACATTGAACGTAATGTACTGGTCATGGAGTTCATAGGGGACACGAAGAACAATCTCCCAGCACCTCTCCTCAAAAACGTAGAAATTCCTTCGCCAGTAAAGACCTTCAATGAAATCATACGTATGATCGAAACAGGTTATACAACAGCAGGCCTAGTACATGCAGATCTCTCAGAGTATAACATCCTCTGGTTGAAGAAACCTGTGTTCATAGATGTTTCACAGGCAGTCCTGATTGGCCACGAATATGCGAAAAAGTATCTATTCCGTGACATTCAAAACATAACAAATTACTTCTCGAAACTCGGTGTTGATACCGAAGAACCTGAAGTCATTGCAAAACATGTTATCACAGTTGGTGAACAGTGAATGCTTTACCATGAAACAATCAAAGTACCAGAAGATCGAGTAGGTGTGATTGTAGGTCGTAATGGTAAAGTTAGACGTCGTGTTGAGCAGCTTGCGAACGTCAAGATAGATGTGAGCTCTGAAGGAATCGTCACAATCACAGCACCTGAAACCACCGAGGACCCAGTCTTAGCTTGGAAAGCCCGTGATATCATTCGAGCAATGGCTAGAGGATTTAGTCCTAAGAAAGCATTCTCTCTCATTGATGATGACATGCAATTACTGGTAATCTCTCTTCGTGAGGTTGTAGGCCCCTCACAGAGTCAAATAAAGCGTGTTGCAGGACGTATAATTGGAGAGAATGGTCGGACAAGAAGAGTCATTGAACAGACAACAGAAACCAAGATCTCTGTCTACGGGAAGACAGTGTCCATAATCGGAGAGGGTCTGGGACTGGACTATGCAAGACGAGCTATTGACATGTTGATTTCAGGTGCACCACATAGTGCAGTCTACGCGCGTCTAGAGAAAATGCGGAGAGATATGAACCGTCAAAGGGCTGAGCTTTGGGAAGACACAGACCTATGATGTCTGTAATACCTCGTCTAATATGACTAGGGCGTTCCTTGAATCATGAGTAGCATGAGTCATACTAAGAACATTGACACCAGCTTTGAGAGTATTTCACCAGCTGAGTTCTTCTATAGGAATCGGCAGATGGCTGGTTTTGGCAATCCAACGCAGGCTGTTTACTCAACAGTACGAGAATTAGTTGAGAACAGCTTAGACTCATGCGAGGACGCCCAGACTCATCCAATATTGAACATTGAGATACAGAATCTAGAATCAGACAGGATTACAGTGACAGTCGTCGATAATGGTGCAGGAGTTCCTTCAGAACAAGTACCATTGGCTTTCGGTCGTGTTCTTTATGGGAGTAAATATTCACAGAGGCAGAAAAGAGGCACCTTCGGTTTGGGTGTAACAATGGCTGTCTTGTATGGACAAATCACGACAGATTCTCCTGTAATCATTCATACACGAACTCAGAATTCAAGGGGCACCCTCTACAGACTCCTCGTAGACATAAAGAGCAATCTTCCTCTCGTAGAGAGCAAGGAAGACCTACCACGAGATAATATCGGGACAACTGTTACTATACAACTGAAAGGAGACTTGAAACGCGCTCAGGATCGAATTGTAGATTACCTCCGTTTCTCTACACTGTCAACACCTCATGCGAAGTTCATACTTCGAATTGACGATGATGTGCAATTGGACATTGGTGGGTGGTCGCAAACACTCCCAGAACCAATAGAACCCTCAAAACCTCATCCACGATCGGTCGACATGGAGGTTCTTCGAAGACTCGTATACCAAAAGGGTGACAAGAGCCTTGATGATTTTCTCTGTAGCTCTTTCCAGAAGATTGGACCTAAGACTGCCTCACGTTTTCTTCGATTCATGAACCTCAATCCAAACCGCATCATGTCAGACATGGATAGAGATGAACTATCCCGCCTAGCTCACGCTCTGAGAAAATATGAGGGGTTTGAACGACCTGATAGCAAATGCCT
>JBHLOX010000022.1:0-26394 GCA_048940045.1 Promethearchaeota archaeon | reverse complement strand
GATAATATAACGTTAGTGTGGATAAGCCCCTTCTATTCGTCACCGTTAGAGAGAACTCGACCTTGAGCAATTACATCATGCTTGTGAATGCTCTCCATTGAACGTGCCTCAGCAAACATCTCCAAATCCCGATCATTGTACTTTTCTTTTGCATGTTGCAGAATATTGCGACAAACATCTTCAACCAGTAGTGGATTCTCATGCATCTCCTTAGTGACATGGACCTCATCCTCAAGTTTCAGGAGCGAGTATGTCCTGCTCGAGAATGACTTTTCGATAATCTCAATCATTGTGCCATATGTTGGGATGTCGTCAATCTCTCCAACTAAACGCAACTTTCCAAATGCACGCTGTATGTGTGTGAGACCGGCATTGTTGGCCATGCAGTGTGGACAGACAGTGTTGCCGATGACTTTCACTTCTACATCATGCATGAACGGTTTATCATCATCCATTGTAGTTATGGCAGTGACATCGCAGACTTCCCATGTTCGTTTCTTTGAGATGGGCGTGTGACTGATGTAACCGAACTCGAATTCAAACTTCACCTCACCCCGCTTGAACCTGTGCTTCTTCGCCAGACCTTCAAGAATACGCATCTGTATCTGTTCAATGGAGGAGTGTACTCTGAATTGATCACTGAGTTCTTCGGTCATTGACTCAACTAACCGTGACATATGGACTCCCTTCATTTCCGCTGGGAGGTCTATTGTGATATCCACGGTGGGGAGGATGTGATGACGAAGTCCAGAGCGTTCAGTGATAATGAATGTCTTGAGATTCTTCACGCCCACCTTGCTGAGTTGAATTCTGTGTTTGGGTCTTTCATTCTGTGTGTCAATGACCAAGTTGTTACGCCTCTCTATTGAATGGGTATGCCCTATTTCTTGTAGCAGCCTGTTGAGCCAACACTCTCACTAACACAGACCTTTACCCTGAAGTCCTTTGGGAAGTCCAGATGCTCGTGAATGTATTGGGCAAGCAATTCTGCTGTTGTAGCAGATGTTGGAATGATAACACAGTCTTCCTCCGGGAAGACATATCGCTTCTCACCTACGAGGACTTCAATGAAAGACTCGGATTTCTCCACCTTGACAGCTTTTGACTCTCCAGGCAGCAACACCTTGTGATCCAATGTCTTGCATATATTGAGGGCTTTTGTTTTAACCCCCCTAAAGTCATAGACCATTCCGTCCTCATTCAATGGTCCAATGAGTTTGATCTCTAGTGAATAGTTATGTCCATGAAGGTTCTCAATGTTTCCTTCACTCTTCAAAAAATGTGATGCGCTGAAGTGCATCCTCTGGTCCTTTACACGCACGCTATGCAATTGAAAGCCTCCAGGTACATGTCTGGCTACAAACGAAGATGCTTGTAAAACTGTCGGAAGGATATTATGAAATTCCACGTTGCCTTTCAAAGGCTTCTATCAGATCATCGACGGATGTGGCTTGGGTGGGATCCTTATCATCACGCCAACGACCAGTGAATCTGGGAAATCGAATTGCGAGACCCCCATCCTTGAGAATCTTACGACCAGCAGGATGTGTGGGACTTAGTGTTATTTCGTCGCCTAACACCTCAATGACCTCGATAGGCTCGAACCACACGTCTGCGTCGATGTCAGATATGACCTTGGGATTCTTCTGTTCAAGTATATGCTCATCAAGACGCTCCTTTAGCTCAGCCAGCATCTCATCAGTGAAACCAGTTCCAATCTTGCAGACAGTCGGATACGTATCACTATCAATGTCATAAGCTGAAGCTAGGATTGCTCCATACAGACCTGCACGTTTTCCGCGTCCATAAATTGCTCCAACAATCACAAGATCAGCAGAGTCAGCCAAACCCTCAGTATATGAAGCTTTGAGTTTAATCCACAACCAGCTTCTAGATCCTGCTTGATAGGTTGATTCTTTGTGTGTCGCCTTTGCAATCACACCCTCATGGCTAGAGCCAATAGCCTCCTCAAAGATTTCTTGGAGTCGATTGGGGTCATCAGTGAGCTCTGCAGTTGTGAGATGAACTCTATCAGTGGTCTCAACAATCTTCTCCATGAGTCCTCTTCGCTTGAGCATTGGAAGTGATGTGACATCTTCACCATTGAGATAAAGGATGTCAAAGAAAAAGAGTGCCACAGGCACCTCAGCTCGGGTCGCTTCAATATCTGTCTTCCTTCTTCTACGCATAAGCTCTTGGAAAGGACGCATCATTCCTGTAGCGGTGTCTATTGCTACACATTCGCATTCCATAACACAGGTTTCTGCCTGGATATGCTCCTGAACTAACTCCACAACATCAGGATACTGAGAGGTGATAACCTCCTGACGACGAGAATAGAGGATTATCTCATCCCCGTTTTTATGGACCTGGATTCTCTCACCATCATACTTGTTTTCGACAAGGACTTTTCCCCCAGCCTTCTCAATTATCTCCTCAGGACGGGAGAGTTTCTTTGCAGCCATCATCCTGATTGGAATTCCAACATTTGTCTTGATAGCCCTCACAGCTTCTATTCCATCATTAGCGAGGATGCTAGCCACCTCTCCAAGGTCACTACACACATTGAATGCATCCTCGATGTCATGTCTTGCTTCCTTATTTCCTGTAAATGCAGTCGCCATAGCATCAATGAGACCCATATGCCCCAAACCTAATCTAAGAGACCCCGTCACTGTTCTGAGTATGTACCGTGCTTCGATTGGTTTCGCGTCTGTTAGTAATCCAACCAGTTTGGCAACCTTGGTCTTATTGCTTCCTGATCCAGAAACCTTAGCTGCCTGATCCAATGTATCAAAGACAACAGAAACTGTTAGGTCCTGTGCAAACAAAGTTGCCTGAGCACTCTCCTGCAGGAGAATTTCAGCAGTGCTACCAATATCACCAGTTTTCTGGAGTATTTTACGCACCTCACCCTCAGAAACGGAAGCCGCAGAAGCCACTACTTGGATGGCCATCTTCTCTGCAATACCAATCTCTGGTTGACTCTTCCAATCAGGATGCAACCTCCCAATTGTAAGAGCTATTATCTTTTTCACCTCTGAGGGATCAGCCTTCAAGAGCAGCTCTGAGAAGATGCGTATCTTCTCAAGTGTGCCGCTTATGGTTTCAACCTCATCATATGCCTTGACTAGGGTTTCGTAGAGCAAGGGTACACTCCCTATTTTAGTGGCTCACCACATGCTTTATAAACTCAATCTGGCGCACACCCGCATTCACAGAGTCATTCGGTGAGCTGAAATTGGGTAGTGTAAGACCACGGTATATTAAGAACGCTGCGAAGAATCTTCTGGCTCTTTATCCAGACACATTCACAGATGATTTTGAAACTAACAAGAGGCTAGTCGAGCAGCTCACGGATGTAAAGACAAAGAAGGTCCGAAACAGAATCGCAGGTTATTTGGTCCGTCTCATTAAGATTGGAATCGCTAGGGAAGAGGCTGAGGCATTAGAACCTGGTGAAGAGGTAATTGACGACATGGAGATGTAGTGCAGAGGTTTTGTGCACTCCAATAGTTGTTCCTCAAAGGTATCTTAAGGAGGAGCGTATAGTCTAGTCCTATGAATGATTGGCAGAACCTCATTCTGCATGGTGATTGTTTGGAGGTCATTAGAAACCACCAGGACATTCTTAGTGGACAGGTTCGACTGATCTATATCGACCCACCGTTCTTGTCTGGAACTGACTACACTCTCAAGACTAAATCCAGTGGAGATCGCCAGTCAGCTGGTACTCTTCAGGAGGAACTAATCTACAGCGACAGATGGAAAGGAGGATTAGAGGAATATCTTGAGTTTATGAAGGTCAGACTCAAGGCTATGAAACCACTGCTGAGGGAAGATGGGAGTTTATGGGTACACCTTGACTGGCATATGTCGCACTATGTCAAGGTCATTCTCGATGATATTTTTGGTTACTCCAACTTTGTAAATGAGATTGTATGGAAGCGTACTAACAGTCCCAAAGTGCAGAGCAGAGGTTTTGGAAGTCAACATGATGTGATCCTTCTTTATGCTTTAGATGCAAGTCAGTTCAAGATACAACCGATGTACCGCGAGCATGATGAGAGGTCCAAAAAACCCTACAGCTATAAAGATGAGAAAGGGAAATTCCGTCTAATAGAGATAGAAGCACAAGGGATACAGCGAACTGAGGGGAGGAAGCAGTTTGAATGGCAAGGCAGGACAGCGCCCTATCTCTATCGAAAAGAAACCCTTGATGAATGGTGGGAGGCTGGTCTGATCTATATGAGTAAGAACGGACGATATACAAAGAAGCAGTACTTGTCCGAGGTACCAGGGATACCAGTTTCCGACCTTTGGACAGACATTCATCCAGTTCAAGGATCTTCAAAAGAACATACAGGATTCCCAACACAAAAACCTGAAGCGTTGCTTGAACGCATTATCGGCTCGTCATCGGATCCCGGTGATATCATTGCAGACTTCTTTGTTGGGTCAGGCACAACAGTTGTGGTTGCTGAACGGATGAATCGGCGTTGGGTAGCTTGTGATTCTTCAGACGCTGCAATTAAAGTCGCAAGGGAACGTTTCGAAAAATCCTGAATAGGTGTGTGAATCGACCTCAATCCGCCCAGATTGGTTCATCATAGTCAGTGGTTTTCTTGAAGACTTCACCCATTGCATTTGCATCCCATCTCTTTAGGAGAAGATAAGATATCAGAGCGGCTACAAATGCAAGTATGTAGGGTAGATACAGCAGAAGATACAGCATTGGAGAATATGGAAAGTAGCCAATCCAACCAAGCGGCAAATATCCAATGACCCATGCAGCGATTGCCACCATTGTACACACGCCAGCTCTTCTCCCTCCCCTCTTACGCTTCTCCCATTCTCGGACACTCCAGACCACATTCTGTGCTTCTTCTTCACTCAAAGTGATTCCTTTTTCCACCTGAATTTTAGCAACATTTGGATGTATGCCATAGATTGATTGGACTGCAACGAATGCAGGTTCGTGCCTCCAGAATGCACCCTTTAGTAAGATAACGAGAAGAATTGGAGCCATGAAGAGTGTCGCAAATGATCCAATGAGAGAAATCACCATTATGCCACCATATCCGATGCTCTGAGCGACCGCTATTGCCAAGGGTACGAGAATGAGGCTTGACGCATAAGTAATGATCAGGAATAGGATGACAGCACCCACCAAGTCTGCAAACCACCTGGTCTGTGGAACTCGCAGGAAGTGAAATGCGAGAAGAGCTTCTCCGCTCTCTGGACTGTTCATGATGAGATTGACCATGGGTTCTGACACAATGACAGCATTGAAAATCGGATTGAAGGTTGATGCAATGAACACATCTTCACTCCGACGAACCCACGCATAGGTTTGTGATGACACCTCGACCTTCTGGTATATTCGACCAATCAGGTCATTGAACTCTGAATTTGATGATGGATTCGTGAATCTAGATTTCAGGATGAGTAGATAGAGTATGTGGATAAGAGCACCCACTAGTATAGTGAGCAGTAACGCAATCCACCAATTTAGACCAAAAATGGAATAACCATAACCAAGGAAAAGGACAGCGGAGAATGGGAGAGCGCACACCAGAACAAGGATTACCGTGAAACCCCTTGAAACTGATGGTACCCTTGTACCAAACCATTTGGCGTATCTGTCAGAATTCTTCGTCAATCCACCCAGCCAACCTGCAGTCATTGTAGCATGAGGCGTTATAACTTGTATGTTTGAAGGGGCGATTATAACTTAAAAATAGAGGACAGGAGTATTGGGCCTTCTATCTTTTTTTTTCAATCAATCCTGTAATGTCAATATGTCAGCTCGTGCTTCTTTATAGGACATCAAGATTGTTCAGAGATTCTTGATGTGCCTAATAGCACCGCCAGGTGCTACTCCCTTCGGGCAAGTCTTCACGCAATTCATTATAAGGTCACAAAGAGGAGCACCCTCTGGGTGTGTGGCTGATTCGATATATCGACCTGGTTCTAGACTGCGTGAGTCCTCATGGAACCTCCAAGTTTTGGCAAGAGCTGCAGGACCAACATATTCCTCTTTCTCTGCATTTACTGGACATGAGCCAAAACATAGAGCACAGAGAATACAGTTTACATATCGCTCAATCTTCTTTCGCTCATCAGGAGTCTGTGACCGAGGGGTATCACCGTCCTCAGCATCACCCCAGAGATTCATCGATTCAAGTGCATCGTAGAACCTGGTCATATCAACAATAAGATCCTTCAAAATCGGTAAGTTTGGTAGGGGTTCTATGAGTATCTCCAATTTGGGGTTCCAGCCAGCTGGACTTTTGGAGATTGCAGCGAATGGTTTCAGATTTATGTCAGTAGTGGTAGCATCAGTTATCTGGGTCCGACATGCAAGTCGTGGCTCCTTGTTGATGAGCATGGAACAACTCCCACAGACAGCACCTCTGCATGAATATCTGAAAGAGAGCGAGGGGTCCATCCTATCTTGTATCTGGAACAGACCATCAAGTACTGTCATCCCTTTTTTGATGTCAACCTTGTATAGGTCATAATGAGTGATTGTCCCACCATCTCGACTTCTCGCTATCCTGAACATCATCAGTAAGTTCTCTCCTTCACCTCAAACTTCCCCAGGTTCACATCGATGAGTTCAGTTTTGATGTAATCATCAATCATTGTGAACAGTGAATGCTTCAGGAAATTCTCATCATCCCGGTCGGGGTAGTCCAGTCTCCAATGAGCACCTCGACTCTCTCTTCTCATGAGTGCCCCCATAGTTATGACCTCTGCAAGATCTAGCATGTTCTCCAACTCCAAGGTCCGAATTAATGCGAAATTAAACTTGTCATCGCTTTGTCCCACACTGACATTCTTGAAGCGCGTCTTTAGTTCGCGAATCATCTTGAGTGCCGCTTCCAAGGCATCTGACTTCCTGTAAACGCCAACCAAGACATCCATTGTCTGACCTAATGTTTCACGAATACTTGCAGGAGAGTCACCACCCTCGTGCAGGAGTAGTGTCTGCAGGTGTTCACGCATCTCGAAGGCCTTCTGTCCTACACATGCTTCGTCGGGGGGTTTAGCAGACGAAGCATACTCTCCAACCTTCTCTCCAACGATCCTACCAAACACTAGAGTTTCAAGAAGGGAGTTCCCGCCTAGTCGGTTTGCACCGTGAACGCTCATACAAGCAGTTTCACCCACTGCAAATAAACCAAGAACTGGGGTAGCCCCATGTTTGTCTGCATGTATACCCCCCATGGAATAATGCTGCGCAGGTTGGACGGGGATGGGTTCCTCAATAGGGTCGACGCCAGCGAAATAAATGCATATCTCCCGAATTCCGGGGAGTCTTTCCATGATCTTCTTCTTACCTAGGTGTCTAAGATCAAGATGGACGTACTCATCCTCAAACCCTCGTCCCTCTAGGACCTCAGTGCGAATTGCACGGGCGACGATATCACGAGGAGCCAGTTCCATCTTCTCAGGAGCATATTTATCCATAAATCTCTCATCTTTCGCGTTGACAAGATATCCTCCCTCACCTCTTGCGCCTTCAGTAATCAAGATACTAGAACCAAATAGACAGGTGGGGTGAAACTGGATGAACTCCATGTCCTTAAGAGGAGCTCCGACTCTCAGTGCAAGTGCACATCCATCACCAGTATTGATGAGAGCGTTTGTTGAATGACCATAGACTCGTCCAAAGCCACCAGAAGCTAAAACAACTGCCTTTGAACTGAAACCGTGGACTTCCCCAGTAGCGATGTCAAGCGCTGTCACACCACAAACTCGATTGTCTGATTTCACTAATGAGGTCACGAACCATTCATTGTAGAACTTGATCTCTCTCTTCTGCGCTTGCTCAAAGGTCGTGTGCAACAAGTTATGCCCAGTACGATCAGCTGCATAGCATGTTCTTGGGAATGCAGCACCACCGAAGGGTCGCTGTGCAATCTTCCCATCTTCAGTCCGTGAGAAGGCAGTACCCCAGCGTTCATTCTCAATGACTGCTCGCGGAGCTTCCCTAGCAAGGATCTCAACAACATCCTGGTCTGCGAGATAGTCCGAGCCCTTCACTGTGTCAAATGCATGAGCCTCCCAGGAGTCATCCTCGCCTAATGCAGCATTGATGCCTCCCTGAGCAGCAACAGAATGAGACCGCAGTGGATGGACTTTAGTAACAACAGCCACATTGAATCTTCCACTGAGTTCGATTGCGACTCGCAGTCCTGAGAGACCAGCACCCACGATGATGACATCATGCTGGAATGCGGAAATTGTCACTCACCTCTGTACTATGAAGAATATTGCTTAGTTATAACGTGTACGGCTGGAGCGAGTTCAGACCATCTTTTTTGGGTCTAGTATATCATCAAGGTCGCCATTGACTTCAATCTCGGATTCAACGATGACGTCACGGATTGTCTTCCCAGTTTCATGAGCTCTCTTGGCGATCTCAGCTGCTTTATCATATCCAATAATCGGAGAGAGTCGGGTTACTATCATCAGACTTTGGTCGAGCTCTCTCCTGATTCTCTCTTCGTCAACCTTGAGACCCTCCAAACAGTTTTTCCTGAAAGAGTCGATGCCTCTTGATAATAGACGAATCGAGTCGAGAAGGTTCACTATCATCACGGGTTTAGTGACATTGAGGTCCAATGTGCTACCATATGCTTCAGCAACGGCGATTGTTGTATCATTTCCGATAACCTGTAAACACACCTGAATTAGAGCTTCAGACTGAGTAGGATTGACCTTGCCAGGCATAATCGAAGAACCAGGCTCGTTGCTAGGAAGTATAAGTTCACCGAGCCCCGCTCGTGGACCACTTCCCATCCAGCGGATGTCATTTGCCATTTTCATACATGTTATTGCTATGTTTCGAAGTGCAGCGCTTGATTTAACAATCGTACTGTGTGAAGAAATACCCTCGGCTTTCACAGGGTTTGTTTTGAATTCATAACCGCCCATCATCTCGCTGAGTTCTTTTACAACACGTTTGGCAAAGTCTTTGGGCGTATTGAGTCCAGTACCAAGAGCTGTTCCACCAATGGGGAGAATCACAAGGCTTTCGACAGCTGCAGGTAGGTCCTGCGTGAGTGAGGTTTCTATTTGTGATTTATACACAGAAAACTCGGTCGAAAGTGGAATGGGAACTGCATCCTGTAGATGAGTTCTACCAACTTTGACAATACCATCAAACTCGTTGATCTTTTCTCCGAGGACAATTCTGAGTCGATCTAATGAAGGAATCAGGTGTGAGCGTATCAATGAGAGTGTGGAGATGTGCATAGCAGTGGGAATGACATCATTACTGGATTGGGACATGTTGACAGTGTTGTTTGGATGGACTGGTGATTTCATTCCACGGGGATGACCAAGAATCTCATTTGCCCGGTTGGCCAACACTTCGTTCATGTTCATGTTTGTTTGTGTGCCAGAACCAGTCTGATAGACATCGATTGGAAATTGGTCTCGAAACTTTCCATCAAGAAGTTCGTTAATTGCGGTCTCAAGAGCCTCATAGATTTCCTGAGAGATCAGACCCTCGTCTTTGTTTGCAATAAGACAAGCCTTCTTCACAAAAGCGAGTGCCTGGATGAACTCAGAGGAGAACGTCCTTCCACTTATTTGAAAATTCATGAGTGCCCTCTGTGTGTTAATCCCCCAGTAGGCATCTGCGGGAACATCGAGTTCACCAATAGCATCCTTCTCTCTTCTGGTCTTCTCCAATGCAACCATCCTCCAAGGGGTCTGTTTCACCCCTCAACTAAATCATCAGATCATCAATTATCTGTTGGACATTCTTTAGGTTCGTAGTGTGGTCCTTTAGAGGTACGTCTTGTGGCAAAGCTATGTAAGCAGCTAGGTCTGGGGCATCCACCTTGTAGAAGACACCGACTGGAATCTTGTCACCAGAGGCGAGAGCCATCTCAAGAGCAGCAAGCCGGTCGGATGTATCGTGAGCATTGTCCTGAAGTGAGTATGTATTCTCATTGTAGAATTTCCAAGTTAATTGCCGATTCCAAGTTTGACATGGTTGGAGAATGTCAACGACGGCGAGGCCCCTGTGTTCTATGGCCTCCACCATCATCTTCACCAGAGCTTTCTGGTTTCCAGAGAACCCTCGTGCTACATATGTTGCTCCCGCAGTAATGGCTTGTGCAACTGGATTGGCGGGATCCATCGGGGCACCTGGTGGTGGGGGCGAAGTATTAGAGACATAACCTCGAGGTGCAGCTGGAGAGAATTGACCTTTTGTAAGTCCCATGACACCATTATTATGGATAAATATGGCGAGATTAACATTCCTTCGAGCTGCATGTACGAAATGCCCAAGTCCCTCACCTAGGGTATCACCATCACCTGCATGGACAATAACCGCAAGGTCCCTGTTCGCCATATGAATTCCGGTAGCAATTGGTATAGATCGACCATGCAAGTTGTGGAAACTATTGAGACTTCCAATGTAGTGGGGGATCTTTCCAGAGCAGCCAATACCAGATGCGATAACGAGATTGTGGACTGGGATTTCCAACTCAAAGACGGCTTTCTTCAGAGCAGCCAGAATTCCAAAGTTGCCGCAACCAGTGCACCAAGTCACTTTCTGAGGTTCTTCGAGCTGTCCAGGTGTTGTCATTTGATACCAGCCTCCTTCATCTCATCAACAATCCATCTCGCGGTCATAGGTCTCCCATCATACTTGTTGATGTGGTGATGAACTGAGATTCCTGTAGCCATCTTGACTAGTTGAGCAAACTGTGAAGTCACATTCTGTTCAATTGATACAATCTGTTTTGATTTACTGAGAACTTTCCTAAGTTTCTCAGTCCGTAAGGGATAGATATCACAAAAGTGTAGTTGATTGATGGACACCCCTGCATCTTTTAGAATTTCCATCGCTTCATTTGCAGCTCCCCATGTTGAACCCCAGGTGAGGAAAGTGACTTCAGCCTTCTCATCACCGAAGAGCTCAGGCGGGTTTAGGTGCTCCAAGATTACAGGAAGCTTGTTCATCAGCTTGGCTACCATCTTGTTCCGTGTGTCTGAGTCCTCAACAATGTGACCGTCTTCGCGATGAACATTCCCAGAAGATACAACAGACTTGCCTTCATCACCCGGAAATGCCCTTGGAGAAATTCCATCATCGGTCAACAGGTATCGTTTATAATCAGAATCAACACCACTCTTTGCTAGTTTTCCTCGGTCAATCTTTACACCGGATACATCAATTCGGGGGACATTCATGGCAGAATCAGCAAAGTATTGGTCACCAAGGATCATTACAGGAATCTGAAACTTATCTGCGAGGTTGAAGGCTCGTGTTGCAACATTAAAAGCCTCCATTGGATTCTTTGGCGCAAGCATGATACGTGGGAACTCCCCTTGGCTGGCAAATGCCATGAACAGCAGGTCCCCCTGTTCAGTACGGGTTGGTAATCCAGTACTCGGCCCAGGTCTCTGAGCGTTATAGATAACGATTGGAACCTCTGCCATTGCAGATAGACCTACAGACTCGACCATCAAGGAGAATCCACCTCCCGAGGTTGTGACCATTGAACGAGCTCCAGCATATGAAGCCCCTATCGCCATTAGGATGGATGCAAGCTCGTCCTCTGTCTGCAGTGCACCAATATTCAGGTCCTGGGAGTAGGAAACTATATCCATGAAGAGTGAAGTGGATGGGCTCATTGGATAGGCTGATATCCATTTTAGATTAGCCGCAATAGCACCAAGTGCCAGCGCACGATTCCCAGTCAATAACAGCCTGTCAGTGCTTGGACCTTTTTCCAAAGTGTCGAGATTGTATCGACAGGTTCCCGTGAACTTTTCCATGGTCAGGTCATAGAGCGCTCTAGCCACAGAAACATTTCCGGAAACTATCTTCTCTCCTTTTCTTCCGAAGATTGCGTTCAAAGCTTCTTCAGCAAGCTTGAAGGGGAATCTTATGACGGAGAGGATCGCACCAAGAGCAGCTGCGTTCATCATTCGGATGTTCCCACCCACTTCTTTCGCAGTCTTCTCAAGCGGAGCAGGGAAATGACAGGCCTCTAGGTCATCAAACTCTATCGTATCCTCGAAGATTATTACACCTTCCTCGACCAATTTCTCGCGTTGAGCAACAATTGCATCACGAGATAACGCTACAATTACATCTATGTAATCCACCGGAGCATGGATTGGTTGATCGCTCACCCGAACCTGTGTAAAGTTGTATCCCCCTCTGATTCGGGATTCAAAATCCTTGATTGTAAAGGTGTAGAATCCGGCTTGGACGAAGACCTGTGTAAGTAGGTCACCAATCGTATCAATACCTTGACCAGCCTCTCCACCTATGTTGAAAGTGATGTCCAATTAATATTCCTCCCATTTTGTGATGGGATTTGAGTATTCACGCCGCTAGGCTCTTCTTAATCACATTTGCTTCATGAAAAAGAACCTTTGGATATGTTGCAGGATTTTACCAAGCTATCCATGGAAACATCCTTGATTGTGGGTCCTCAACCTCAGACAGATTGATCACTCTCAACTTTTTCATCTTGATATGCCTGCAATTTCTCTTTTTCGAATGGATCCCAGTCATCTTTTAATTTTGACCGGCGCCATTTCCACCATGAAAGGTCCAATCGCAACCCAGACCACGGAGAAATGGTTTCAGGTCCTTCGATCCTCCATAGAATCATCAGCCCCAGTATGAACTGTAGTGGAATTGGATAGATGACAACAGTGTATCCAAACAAACCACCAACATATAGAACAATGGCAGTGGGGAGTAGTATGCTTAATAATCCAGTCACGAGTGCTGTATATTTCGTGCTCTTATCTTGATACACTCGCACAATCCATCTTGCGTATGCAATATTCAATATGCAAAGTGGGAATGTAACAATGAGAAGTTCTGGGAAAAGAAATCCGAGTGCAAAACCATGGAATCCCGTGGGGAAAAAGAGCACCCAGAGAAGTGAGTAGGCGAAAGGTCCAGCCCAAAGGTATCCAATCACGTCAATTCCATCTGGCACATACCCGCAAGGAACCACACTGGTCACAACAAACATGATTATTGCTATGACACCTGGACTCACTCCATAGAGTTCCATCTCTGTTGAATACTCATCAGTACTCATTGCAGACCCTCAATCAGAATGGTGATACTAGTGAAATAAGCACCTTGAAAGTCGGACAAATGTACGTAGATAGTGATGTTTGGTAAGCTTTAAAAACGAAGTACATGCACAGTTTTCTTAGAAGTATATGCCGAAGTGCATGTACAGTTTTACAATAAGAACAGTACGCTATTCTATCCTAGGAAAACGAATGGCATTACTGAACCATAAGGGGAAAACAAAATGGCACAGTTGTCTGGAACACCCGTCCTGATTCTCAAGGAGGGTACTTCAAGAACACGCGGCAGGTCCGCACAGTCCAACAACATCATGGCTGGTATTGTCATATCAGATGCTGTGAAATCCACTCTCGGTCCCCGCGGCATGGACAAGATGCTCGTGGACAGTTTGGGTGACGTGACCATCACAAACGATGGCGCCTCAATCCTGAAGGAGATAGATGTACAGCACCCAGCTGCAAAGATGCTCGTGGAAGTGGCAAAGAGCCAAGACCAGGAAACCGGTGATGGCACTACAACATCCGTCGTCATTGCTGGGGAGCTCCTGAAGAGAGCACAGGAGTTGTTGGAGAAGAAGATTCATCCAACAATCATTGTTGGAGGCTATCACAAAGCAGCCGAACAAGCCACCAAGATACTCAAAGACATTGAGGTTTCGATGGAAGGCACGGACAAGAAGATTCTGACCAATATTGCATCAACATCTATGAACAGCAAGTCTGTTGTTGGGTCAAAGGACCACTTCGCAAAGATTGCTGTAGACGCAGTTCTACAGATTGCGGAGGAGAAAGATGGTGGTGTCGAGGCAGACATTGAGATGATTGAGATCATCAAGAAACAGGGCAAAGGCCTCACCGAAACCGAGCTCGTCAAGGGTATGGTCATTGACAAGGAAGTAGTTCATGCTTCAATGCCAAGGAAGGTCGAGGGAGCAAAGATTGCTCTTGTCAACGCTGCTATCGAGGTCGAAAAGACCGAGTTCGACGCTGAGATCAAAATCGACAGTCCAGAGCAGATCAAAGCCTTTCTCGATGAAGAAGAGCGAATGCTCACAAACATGGTCGACAAGATTGTCGCAACCGGAGCAAACGTTCTCGTCTGTCAGAAGGGAATTGATGATGTAGCTCAACACTACTTGGCAAAGGCTGGAGTCCTGGCAATCCGGAGGGCAAAGAAGAGCACACTGGAGAAGCTCGGTAAAGCTACTGGAGGAAAGATTGCCACAAGTCTTGATGAGCTTGACAAGTCTTACTTGGGTTCTGCTGGAATCGTCGAAGAGGTCAAGATTGCTGATGACAAGCTCGTCTATGTCAAAGACTGCAAGGATCCAAAGGCCGTATCAATCGTGATTCGAGGTGGAACCGAGCATGTGGTTGACGAGGCTGACAGAGCGATTCATGACGCACTCTGCGTTGTAAGGAACGTTGTAGAGGACACAACCTATGTAGCTGGTGGTGGCTCAACAGAGGCCGAGATTTCCAGGAAACTGGAAGCATATGCCAACAAAGTTGGTGGTCGCGAGCAGTTGGCTATAGAAGCTTTCGCAGAGGCTTTACTAATCGTTCCCAAGACTCTCGCTGAGAACGGTGGCCATGATCCGATTGACATCATTGCAGACCTCAACAAGGACCACTCAAAGGCAACAGGTACTTGGTACGGTGTCGACGTGATGAAAGGCAAGACTGCTGACATGATGAAGGCAGGTGTTATTGAACCAGCTCGAGTCAAGAGCCAAGCAATCCGTGCAGCTTCTGAGGCAGCTCAGATGATACTCAGAATAGATGATGTCATCGCCGCGAAGGCTACATCTGGACCTCCACCGGGTGCTGGTGGTGGAATGGGTGGTATGCCTGGTGGAATGGGCGGAATGCCTGGGATGATGTAACATTAGACCATAGCAAACTGGAGCCGTAAGGCTCCACTCAATTCTTTTTCAACGAGGTTCATCAGTGTGACGAAGCGTGTTTTACTTGTCGGGATGAACAGCTTCGACTCAGGAAAGACACGGTTTGCGATTGAGCTGAGTAAATATCTCTCAGCAGAAGGTCATGTCATAGAATACTTCAAGCCACTGAGTGGTCACAACTATTGGTACAATCATGAACACACAAAGGTCTGTCTCAAGAATGGTATCCTTGTATCAAAGGATGCAATGAAGGTCAGGGAATTCATAGAACCTAAGAGTCCTATTGAACTTGCAAACCCTGTCCACAGTCTTTTCGTACCAATGCGTCTTGAGAAACCAATGCAAACCATGACAAACACACTTGGATTGGCAGGAGCAAGTTCGATACTCACACTGGAACGATTCAGTCGTCCAATGGATTCAGGAGTTGACTCAACCGTGCTAGTTGCTCAGAGGTTTATTGAAGAGGAGCGACTGATAATAAAACAAGAAGAGGTTGGGATGCTTACAATGGGGGCCGCTATCATTCCAATAAATGATCTCGAGGGAGTCCAAGAGTTTGAACGATTAAACTTTGAGAAACATGTGTCAAAATCTTTCTTCGAGGTTGAGAAATCTGCAGATGTTGTTATTATTGAGGGCTTCAATGATGCAGCATGGCCATGGGATGGACTCGAAGCAGTCGATACTGTTCTGCTCATCGGCCCAGCTCATGTCTTCTCATATGATCCCGAGAAATTCAGAAAGGCCACATACCTAATGAATCGAGGGAATCTACCAATAAGAGAAGTCACTTTCAGGAGAATCTCAGATCTCGTGAAACCACTCGACCGTCTAGAAATTAAGCCTGATACAAAACCATCTAAGGATGAACTTGAACACTTTCTTAGGTCGTTCCGCACAGGAAAGAAAGATATTCAGTAATGAAGAAATCAGAATACACGACCGGGTCCAAACACGGAGACAGCAGATTGACAGAGGACTTGAATTGGGAACTCATCGTTATTGGCGGCGGACCTGCAGGGATGACTGCCGCAATCTATGGTGCAAGATATGGACTGAAAACTCTGCTATTGGAATCAAAGGTTTTAGGAGGAGCCCAAGCTACAAGTCCTGGTATCGAGAACTATCCTGGATATACATTCATTGTGGGATTAGACCTTGCCAATAAGATGAAAGAACAAGTAAAGAAATGCGGAGCCTACATTAGAGAGATTACTGAGGTCAAGAGCGTAGAGAGAGAAGAGGATAATGGAGAGTTTCTCCTTGAAACACGACGCGGAGTATATCGAGCTCCAGCAATAATCTTTGCAACAGGGGGAGGTCATAAACATCTTGATGTACCAGGAGAGGACAAACTTACTGGTCGAGGCGTTTCCTATTGCGCCACCTGTGATGGACCACTCTTCCGTGATAAGACAGTCGCTGTTGTTGGTGGTGGAAACACTGCAGTCACCGAAGCGCTCTATCTCTCGGAGGTTGTCGGTAAGGTCTATCTTATTCATAGAAGGGATGAACTGAGGGCTGAGAAGATCGTACAGGATTATGTCTTTAACTCCAGTGTTGAGATATTGTGGGAAACGGTTGTCAAGGAGATTCGAGGGGATGATCTTATCAATGAGCTACTTCTCCAAAACGTGAAGACAGGGGAAGAATATACTCTTCCAGTGGATGGTGCATTCATTGCTCTGGGATCCAATCCAGAGAGCTCTCTTGCGAAGAGCATTGGTGTAGCTACAAACGATCGTGGAGAGGTTCTTGTTAATGCAAAACAAGCTACGAATATTCCAGGAGTCTTCGCAGCAGGAGACGTTGTGGAGTCTATGAAGCAGATTGCAGTAGCTGTAGGACATGGTGCTATTGCTGCAGATTCTGCTTATTCGTATGTAAGAAAGATTCAGAGAGGTCCTATTGGTTACGCATAGTACTCTCAAGTCTGCATCAGGTAGTACATCCTTTGTTGTGGGGAAACGTTAATAACCGCGCCCATTTCCGATGCTCAAAGCGCTGAGTCATAACTCAGTGACATTCAGATTGACTGTGATGTCATCATGAAAAAGGTCAAAGTCGCAGCAATTGCATTTGCGTTCACCTTAGTACTGCTTGCCTTTACAGCTCAACCGGTTGCAGCTGCAAGTCGCTATGACTCTCTTAGATCATACGTGAGTAGCAGATACGACGCTGTGCATGGAGGCTATACCATCCCTGGAGAAGGTGTAGCGCGCGTTAGTCCTACATATGGAGCCATTACAGTATTGAATGAAACTGAAACGCTAGGTAATAGACCTCCGCCAGTCACGATTACGGAAGTAATGGATTTTGCTGTGAAGCATCAGTGGACATCTGGTATGGCAGGAGCCGAACCGAAATACGGAGGGTTCATGGACTATCTACTGGGACCAGTTAACAACGAGATCAACTATAGGGGACTTGTCCTCTGGCAACTCTTGAGAGCGCAGCGTGACATTCCAGGGACTGAATCATATAGTATCAATGCCACAGCTAATCTATACTGGATTAACACAACCCAGACTGAATCTGGTGGATTTGGTTCAGAAGGTGGGTACTATCCAAATCTGATTTCCACGGGATATGCGTTAATGTCAATACGGCTCATTAACGCGATGTATCCGCTTCTGAATGCGTGGGACTGGCTTCGGAATGAAACCGCAACAATCGAATGGATAGAGAGCTGCAGGGACGGTGATGGCTACAAACTGAGTCCAATCTCCAGTCGAGCTAGTGTCAGTGCCACCGCTGCAGCTGTCTTTGCATACAATGCACTGGATCCTGGAGCCGCAGTCCCTAATGCAGGGACTCTTCAATCATGGCTAACTTCTCGACAAGTTTTGGACTATGAGGACCCCACCATGATTGGGGGTTTTGAAGAAACCGACGGCACTGATGATTCCAATATACGGAGTACGTATTTTGCCGTTTCCGCATTGGAAATTCTTAACGCAGTTTCCACTATCAATACCACGGCTGCAGAGAATTTTGTCCTGAACTGTCAGTCTGAAGATGGAAGTTTTGGATTCATACCAGGTCTAAGTACGGGAATCTTAGTCTACTCTGGGTATGCATGTGAGATTTTGAACATGCCGGGATTCAATGGAGCATTTGAAAGTCTATCATCCTCAACGGATCCATATTCAACCAGCAATACAGGCATTGAGTGGCGACTGTATGTTGTAGTAGGTATTATAGTTCTAGCTGCGGTGCTTGCTGTTCTTTCAGTGAGACACGATTGATACAATAGCTTTATCTCAACAGCGACTCAATCACCACCGAGGGTCGAGCTGCATCGACTCTTGGGTGTTTCATATGTCCCACTCTGAGATAGATGATGATTCGGTTCCGAGATATAAGCGTGGATATGAGTGGTTCTCACATCTTGCTAACGCAGAATTATCTAGGAGATCTTGGAGGAGGCTTGGTATCTTCTCTTTCTATGACGCACCTTTTGCGGAGAGTGACCTCCTCTATCTTTCACCAAAACAAGTTATGCTCACAATGGCAAAGATGTCTAAGGCTAAAGAGGCAGGTCTTGTTTTCGTGGTGGATGCCATGGAAAAGGGAGAGATGGGTCTGAGCACAAAGGCGGGCTTCGACCAGTTCATGGAAATCTTTGATGGTCTCTTTCCGGACTCATCAAAGTTCTACTTTGGACCTAAAGAGTCTGATAGAAGATGGTTGCACGAATTTTCATCTCTGAAGATACCTCTCAACTGGCTCATTAAGAGGCCAGTGATTTTTGCTGAGGTGTTATCGGATGCATCACCAGTGGGAGAACGAGTTGGTCCAGGAGATGCCTCCTTTGAGGACTTTGCAGGAATGATAGAAGTCCTTGTGGAGAAGCTTGGACCTCCATCACTCACGGAAGAGGTAATGGGCAAAATCAGAAGTACCGAGGCGAGTGAGTACGCGGGAGAGGCTGTTGGGATGATGACTGTGTTCGTTAGTCCAGCAACAGCAGTTTCGCGAGGGGTCAGATATCTTGGCAAGTTCATGAGTATGGTCAAGGATCGCAGAAAGCAGGAAGTCAAAGATGTATATTCGGAATGGACAGAGCGTGTGAAAAGGGGGTATTCTGAAGAGAAACTTGGACTATTCTTTGATGCAAGTCCTGATTTCAACTCGGGTCTTGTTGAGGCTGTAGCTTCTTTCAGACCTGTTTTGGTTATTATAGAAACTCGTGGAACACTCTATGATTTGTTCCTCCCCTTGGTTCTCCAGCACCTTGTTGAGGAGATAGGATTTATCCCTCCACACAGACGCCCAAGGAAAAAGGAGAATGACAAGAAAAAACAGAAGAAAGACACGGATTGGGAGAGTGAAGCACTCTCTTATGAATCATTAGAAACAATCGAGGATGGCGATCTCCCACCAGTCACTGATCAGTTAATTCAGTCTGTAATCGATCAGGAAAGCGGAATAGCTGGACCCAAGGTGGACATGTCTGAAGACGAGTTTGAGGGTAAACCAGAAACCATCCTATTTCTTGATGCAGCCACACATCTATCCAAATTCAATCGGTCTTTCAAATTCGCGCTAAATATCCCAGAAAAATTTCCAAACATGTCTGTTGCTGCATCATTCTTCACGGATCGAGAGAAGATCAGTCAGGCACTTCAAGAAGGAGTTCTTGAATACATGAAGGAACGAGCCCTTATTTTTGATCTCCATCCAGCGCTATTTGATATGGCAACAGCTCGCATGCCAGTTTCGAAGAAAGCTTGGCTAAACGGCAGATTACAAGAGATGGAGAAAATCCGTTCTGAGGGAGAGGTTGCCTTTCTGGAATTTTCAAGTTTTGAGCAACCTGATTGGACTCTGCGAGTTGTGGATAAGCCAGAGAGGGAGGCTTTGGCTAAAATTCGAAGCTGGTTTAGGCGTGGAGGCTGAATATTGGTAGCTCCCGCAAGAGATATAATAACCACAAACCATCATGACAGGTGACTACCGGAGGCAGAATAGATTGACTAAAGGTAACATGACGCAGGCAAGAGTGCTCAAAATTGAGAGAGGAGATACAATAACTCTGCCAGCAGAATTTGTTGATAGAATTGGTCAACAATACGGCCTAGCAATTCTCGTTGTCAAGGATGGAAATGTCAAACTATATCCTGTTGACAGTAGCAGTGTGATGTATCTAAAGCTCGTCATCGAGAAACTGAGCAAGAGCTTTCTTGAGGAATTAACCATGGTCTTCATGGAAGTTGGTTTGGAGGATATTCTGTTCACGAGCGGAATCTGTCAAGCTGCTGACGAGTGTTTCTATGAGTGTTATTTCACACCGCAACAGCTGAATGTTGAGGTCAAGAAGCTGGATGATCGTCTTCAGGAAATCACCGGTGTGAAGCAAGTCATGCTCCATGAAGTGCAGACTTAGTGTTGAGAGTCATGGTGGGCATTGCAGGTTTACTTGTTACGAGTGAAGATTCCGATTCCAATCTCATGCTTCAAAAGATGTCTGAAGCAATTAAACATCGAAGATGTGAAACCTACCATACAGTGAATCAAAGTGACTCTCTTTGCTTGATCGTTGGACCTCAATCCTTTCAAGGTCCTAAGGATGTCCTTTTCATCATTGACTTTAATGAGGACCTTAAAATCTCAGAAGACTATGACGATATCACATCCATTAGAGGAATATTCGGTGTTGTTGCTGTTATTATTAGTCAATCAAGAGTGAGTCTTCTTAGAACTCTTGACGGTTCACGAACTCTATATTATGCGAAAATAGGGAATGGCTTTGCATTTGCCACAGAGAGGAAGAGTCTTTGGAGCATCGGGATAGATTCTGTACAAACTGTGCAACCGGGACAAGGAATCCAGATTTCATGGGATGGAAACCTTGCCAGGGAGAGATTTACCACACTCAAAAAACCCCAAAGGTCACAAAAATCACGAGAAGAAACTCTAGATCTTCTCAAGCAACGATTGCTGACATCATTCCAGCGCCTGAAGAAAGACACCTCTTGTGCTGTCCTATTCTCAGGCGGTGTTGATAGCACTCTTGCAGCCGTTCAAACGTCCAGACAATGTGAAGATACACTCCTTGTGACGACAAGATCAATAGGTGCACATGACGACAAAGTTGCAACAAAAGCAGCGAAGCAATTAGGTTTACCACTACTCAGTGTTGATTTGAATCCTGAAGTCATCTGGGGGATCTTACCAGAGGTCATCTACTCAATAGAAACAAGCAGACAGATGGATGTTGAAATTGCACTCCCCTTCTATCTAGCATCTAAGATGGCTGCCGATGAAGATTGTACGACGGTTGTATCAGGTCAAGGTCCTGATGAATTGTACGCGGGTTATATGAAGCATGTCAGAACCTTTACCAAAGACGGGCCTGATGCACTTATGGAACAACTCTGGAAAGAGGTGTCCATGACACATGATGCAAATATTGAACGTGATGATCGTGCGATAGCAGCTCATGGCTTGGATAGCTTCTTCCCATATTTAGACCAGGAGTTTGTAAAGGCATCACTTTCTGTTCCAGTAGAGTGGAAGATTAATCCTGGATGCACACCCCAGAGAAAGGTAATATTCAGAGAGCTTGCTCAACTCATGGGAGTTCCGGAGGATATCGCAAACGCGCCAAAGAATGCCACACAGTATAGCTCGGGTTCCTCAAAAGCTATTCTTGAGTCGATTATTATGAACGTAGATGGATTCAAGGAACTGAGCAAAAAGAAAGCATCAGAACGAGTTCAAAATGTTCTCGATATGATAGCTAGTGATTTAGGGATGCCAACAGGATAGTAAGTTCATCCCCCAGCAATGCGAGGTAATACAACGACACTTTCATTCTCTTGGAGTTGATAATCAAGAGCAACTCTCTTTCCGTCAATTAGAACAACATGATCATCTGAGAGCTCCAACTCAACAAGAAGTTGACCCACTGTCTTCGGTTCTGTCACAATGAGTCTTCTGATGCGAGTCCTGCTGACTGTGTCTGACAAGTGTGTCACCAAAGCATCCTTCGCATGTGGGCTTATAGGGTTACTTCAATCAGCATCAGGAATCTTCGACAAATCCCTATCAGACTATCAACAAAGACCGTTGTCCATTCGCTACTCATAAATAGTGGGCGTTGACACAACGTTTTGTCGGCATCCTCCAAAGGAAGAAGAGGACATTCGATGAGTGTCGTTTATCTTTGGGGGTCGAACAATAAGCTTCATATGGGGCTTGGGACCACATGCGTAGACTAGCGACGTATATGAGTTCGACAATTAACGTACTATAATTGAGGAGAGTATTATTTTGGTTGGCATTATTGGTTACGGTGTGTATATTCCACGCTATCGGATAAAAACTTCAGACATAGCAGAAGTCTGGGGAGAAGATAGTGCAAGGATTGGAAAGGGTCTTGGTGTGTTTGAGAAGTCAGTCCCAGGCCCGGATGAAGATGTTGCCACTATTTCAGTAGAAGCCGCAAGAAATGCAATCAAGATGGCGGAAATCGATCCATTGGATATTGGAGCAATATATGTTGGTTCAGAGTCCCATCCATACGCAGTAAAACCAACAGGTACAATTGTAGCGGAGGCAATTGGCTGTTCTCATGAGATGACCTGCGCTGACTATGAATTCGCATGCAAAGCAGGTACTGCAGCTATGCAAACAACAATGGGACTCACGATGTCAAAGATGATCAAGTATGGACTGGCAATCGGTTCAGATACTGCACAGGGCCGACCGGGTGATGCATTGGAGTATTCGGCTGCTGCAGGCGGTGCAGCGTTCGTCATTGGAATGAAGAACACAATTGCTACAATTGAAGAGACAGTTTCATTCACGACAGATACTCCAGACTTCTGGAGACGAGAGGGAGAGGACTTCCCGAGTCATGGTGCTCGTTTTACAGGAGAGCCAGCTTATTTTAGACATGTTGGCGAAGGAGCAAAGTTGCTTCTGAAAAAGACAAAAACAACTATCGATGATTATGATTACTTTGTCTTCCACATGCCAAATGGAAAGTTCCCGATGGCTATGGGACGTCAGCTCAATGTTCCACCAGAGAAACTAGAGGACAGCCTTGTTGTTCGTCAGATCGGTAATACATACTCAGGTTCAGCAATGATAGGGCTAGCAAGAATCCTGGACATATCTAAACCAGGTTCGAGAATTTTCATGGTGGCATATGGGTCTGGAGCAGGAAGTGATGCGTTCTCGATTACCGTTGATGATAGTATTGAAGAACGGCGTGGAGAGGTCCCTACCGTTGATGACTATATTGAGAGGAAGACATACGTCGACTATGCAACCTACGCAAAGTATCGACGAAAGATCAAGGCATTGTAAGAAGGAGGTTTCAAGATGAGTGATAAAGTTGCAATTATTGGTGTAGGAATGTGTAAGTTTGGTGAACTCTGGGAACAGAACCTTCAGGATATCACTCTTGAAGCAGGAATGTACGCAATCTTCGATTCAGGTGTTAGAGGGGCTGATATCGATGGTGTTGTCATTGGTAATATGAGTGCTGGGCGATTCACTGGACAGGAACATTTGGGAGCACTGGCTACTGACATGGGTGGACTTGGTGACATGGCAGCCTACAGTGTTGAAGCTGCTTGTGCAAGTGGAGGAGCTGCAGTCCGTCAAGCATACATGGCTATCAAATCAGGGGAACATGATGTCATGCTAGTTCTTGGCACTGAAAAGATGAGTGACGTAAACCAGACTGAGGCGATGAATACGATATCTGTAGCTTCAGATTGGGAAAATGAGGGGATGTTTGGCGCAACGTTTCCAGCACTCTACGCATTCATGGCAAGACGTCACATGAAGGAGTATGGCACGACAGAAGAACAGCTTGCAAAGCCAACAGTAAAAAATCATGCAAATGCAGCCCACAATGAGTGGGCGCAATTCCAGCGACCTGTACCAATTGAGGTCGTTATGAATTCTGGACTTCTTGCAGACCCATTGAGAGTACTACATTCAGCTCCAGTCACAGATGGTGCTGCGGGTTTGGTAATGTGTAGAGAAGACCTAGCAAAGAAATACTCGGATACACCGGTCTATATCGAGTCCTCTGAACAGCGCAGTGATACGCTGGCTTTACATGATAGAGAGTCCATTACTACGATGAATGCGGTTGTCAAATCCGCTAAGGCATCACTCAAAGAAGCGAAACTCGAGGTCAAAGACATCGATGTGTTTGAGTTGCATGATAGTTTCTCCATTGGCGAGATTATCCTTACAGAGGATGTAGGTATAGCTAAGAAAGGCGAAGGTGGCAAAGCTCTAGATGAGGGTATCACAGAGATTGGAGGTAAGTTCCCAGTCAATACATCGGGTGGTCTCAAGGCCAGAGGTCACCCTATTGGAGCCACTGGAGTGGCCCAAATCGTTGAGCTAGCGCTTCAGCTTCGCGGGGATGCAGATAAGCGACAGGTCGATGGAGCTGAGAAAGGGCTTGCTGTGAATATAGGCGGAACAGGTGCAACAAGTATTGTGCACATTCTCGGGAGATGATGAAAAATGGCAGAACAAGGAGTAGCACAAGTCTGGCGACGGATCAGATCCATCTACAATATTCAGGGGAACAAATGTGAAACATGTAAAACTCACTACTTCCCGCCAAGACCAGTCTGTCCAAATTGTAGAAGAAAAGGAAAGCTCGTTGACTATCAGTTCAAAGGACTCGGGTCAATCTATTCATTTGCTATTGTTCGTCAAGCTCCTGAGGACTTCAAAAGGCAGATACCCTATGTGGTTGCACAAGTTGAACTCGATGAGGGGACTCGACTTACTGCTCAGATTGTCAATGTGGATCCTGAAAATGTTGAGATTGGGATGCGAGTCCGCGCGTGTTTCAGAAAAATAAAGGAGTTCGGGCAGGGTGGAGTCATAGTCTATGGCTACAAGTTCGAACCAACAATGAAAGTCACTGGACATGACAAATAGTTTCAAAGATTCATCTCTGTGATTGAACCAGTTGCAGGTAGGGCCACGTTCCTAATGACTATGGACCCTAATTTCATATCGTTTCTTGTGGAGTCATGGACATGCCCATGAATAATGTGGCTGGGCGGATTCTCCTCGATTGCTCTTGAAACCCACCAAGAAAATTCGGATGAGTTAGTCGCAGAAAGTGGACTGAAGTGCATTAGGAGGGCAACAGAATCTGCTCTTTTGGATGCATCATGAAGAAGAAATGAAAGGCGTTTTGAACGCTCCTCAAAATTCACTCTAATCTCAGTTACTGATTCTGAAAGATATTCGTTGGTTGGTTCATATACCGTAGATATCCCAGCTATGGCAATCCTAGAGCCTGAAATGTCGAGAGTAACAAACTTCTCATCAAGGAAAGTGACTCTGTCCTCTGTCATCAGATGAAGGTCCTCTCTGCATGTAACTGGTTCTTCATTCCCAAAACATGCAATGACTGGAAAGTCTGAGCCCAAGTGTGAGTCTAAGAGATCCAATACTAGAGCGTATTCATCAACCTTACCACGATTGATCATATCACCTGCAAAAAGAAAAACATCAGGCGGTTCACATTTCTGGAGTGCCACTTTGAACTCATTCAGAAACCTAGGACTGTGAACGTCTGACACTGCAGCAATCTTGACGGAACTCATACTCAATCCTTCAGTCCGTTTTCATGTCCCAGACATTTAATTCGGTAATGGAACCAACAGCAGGAAGGGCCACATTACGAACAAGAGTGTATCCTATTTTTACCTCGTGTCTGGTTGCGTTGTGAACATGTCCGTGAATGACAATGTCTGGTTGATGTTCAACTACAACTCTGTAAAACTTTCTACTCCCTAACCAAGAGAATGCCTTATTGTCCTCTCCCTCGCAGGTTTCTAGACATGGACTATAATGCATCAAGAGGATTCTCCGGTCTACTTTATCCTTTATCTTCTTCAATAGGGACGCAGCCCTCTTTGCTCGCCTCTTGAACACGCCTTTCACGCTAGGCATGTTTCTTCGTTGCCAACTTGTGGCTTTATCGAGAGACCCCTGTGTGCCCACAATGCCAACTTTCAAGTATTTGGATTCAATTATGGTTGATTTCTCATCAAGAAAGACCATCCTATCCCCAACAATTGAGAGGATTTCTTTGCGCACTTCATTATATTCTTCATTACCAAAACAACCAACAACCGGAAAATCGGTGCCTAGAACCTTCTCTATGATATCCAGTACCTTTGCGTATTCTTCTGAATTTCCGCGATTAATCATATCCCCTGCTAGCAAGAACACATCTGGTTGCTCGTGTTGAGCAAGAGCTTGTGCAAACTCGTCGAGGAACCTAGGGCTATGAACATCTGCAACTGCTAGTATCTTCACCATTGCCACTTATCAGTATGATATGATGTGGAGGTTAAACGAGGATATTAAATGTTCCAAATGG
>JBHLOX010000139.1:0-6656 GCA_048940045.1 Promethearchaeota archaeon | reverse complement strand
GCTCGCCAGTTGAATGAGCTGTATCTCTATTTGCTCAGCGAACTGAGGTTTGACCATTCGTATGTTGGTCAATCGGGATCGTGCTTCCGGAGTGAGAATCTGCCTGAGTAAAGCCTCCTTCTGCGCTTGCGCTTCAGCGGCCTTCTGTTCACTGGCCTGCTCCCTGAGTGCCTGTTCTCGAAGTTCTGCTTCTTTCCTCTGGCGTATTGCTTCGAGCTCATCATCACTCATTCTAGCCTGCCACCCGGCTTAGTACTTCTCCAGTTCAGGGATCGCCTGTGAGAGTTCCTCCTTGAGAGCAGATGACAGTTTGTCCATGTATGACCTACCAATGTCAGTCATTTCACGGCCCTTAGTCCCTTCTTTCTTAACAAAGCCAGCTCGCTCAAGCTGCTGGAGAGCGGTCCTTACTATAGCTCCACTCCCTTTCTGGAACTTGTTTGGTTTTGCCCCACGTCTCTTCCTTCCTCCATATGCAATACGTAACTTCTCTGTCCCGATTGGTCCGTTTAGGTACACCTTTCGGAGTATGCTTGCACATCTGACATACCAGAAATCTGAGTCATCAGGTGCTCTCTCCTTATGGGCACCAGTTTTCACAAACGGCATCCAGTCTGGAACGGATATCTCCTCTCTGGACTTAAGGTCCTGAGCGAGTCGTCGTATGAGGATATTTGCAGGAATATCATAGACTGTGGGCATATGTCTGTCACCAATCTCATTGAGAACAGGTCGCCTCAACCAAGTTCAGCGAGTGACCTCCCTCAAAAGGCTGGACCCTCCGTCTAAAGTCCGCATAAAAGGTTGTCGTTGTGTTTCAGCAAATTCTAGCTCATTATCAAGCAGGTGAGCTTCTGGTCCTATATATCACAGCGGTGTTCCCTCGGGCACCAGCAAAAGTCGCACCTGACCGTTCACAAAGCAACCTCATGAGCTCTAGTTTGTTTGACTCCCCGATTGCGCTGCGAAGTATTCGAATCTTGATGTACTGGTGTTTCCTGAGGAGTCTCTTAGCTTCTTCAACAACACTGTCAGATACACCTGCTTTCCCAACCTGCATCATTGCAGGTTCTTGCCAAGTAATTCTTATCCTCATTGGGTCCGGTCCTACCATGTGAATCGGTCCTGCTGCTTTGAAACTGCTGATTAACCTATGCCTTTGGGCTATTTTTGGATGTAGTATCTCCTTATAGCTCCACAGTTAAAACACGTGACAGTGACATGTTTCGACCTGTTATGCCGGGCTCTTACTCGACATGTATCACCAGGCACCAGAATGGCTCCACAACTCTTGCACACTCTTCGCCTGATAAGTTGTGGAATCTTTGTTCGTGTCCTTTGTGCTATCTTTCTTGCACTAAGTATCTTCTGTCTTGCTAGTTCATATTTGCCTGCTTCAGTATCTCTCTTCGCCTGTTCCCAGAGAATATCCACCCTGGCTTGGCTTAGATGTCTTGCCTTCGCCCTTGGGTGTTTTCTTCTCTTCATAGGCAGGTCTCCATCTATTCGAAACATTGGTCAAACTGCTTAAATCGTTCGTGTTGAACATCCATTAGGAGAGCTCTGATGTTACATCTCATACTTCTCGAATGCGCACTCGAGTTGGTTCCAAGCGAGATCTCGAGTATGAAGCAGATCCAGAAACATGCATCACGAAAGGGAAAGAAACCTAGTGAGATGCTCCTTGATCAGACATACCATGGTCAATCCATGACAAAACTCTCTGGGCATGAACGTAGAGGACGTCCAGACATAACTTACCTTAGTCTGATGTCTGTGCTCGAAACCCCTCTTTGTAAGGAGGGGCTCCTTAAGGTCTATCTCCACCTCCAAGATGGAAGGATTGTCGATGTGAGGTCCGACGTACGACTCCCTCGAAACTATGACAGATTTGTAGGTCTGATTGAACAGCTCCTCTCTACTGGACGTGTTCCACCAAAGGGAGACTCACTGCTCCAGATGATTGATAGATCGCTCAATGAGCTAGTTTTAGACATAAAGGCTGAATCTACGATAGTTGCCATTAAGGGGGGTCAGAAGACCACAATTGAGGAGCTCACTAGCTTTCTACCTGCTGATTCATCTGTTCCAGTTATTGTAGGTGTAGGAGCTTTTCCTCATGGCCACATATCCGAATCAACATTAGACTTGTTCGAACATAAACTAGCATTGGATAAGGACATCATGATGACTTGGCATGTCTGTGCAGAGTTGGTGTGGATTTATTCAATGACTGTAGGTGTTGTCAAGACACGATATTCCACTACTTGAACAATATCCTTAAATCGACACCAAGAGGTCTTTGCGTTCGATGCGGCCATAGTCTAGCCTGGTTAGGATCGCAGCCTTCCAAGCTGCTGAGGCGGGTTCAAATCCCGCTGGCCGCACCACTATCAATTTTGTCTAGTTCGACAGCGTAATCCTTTTGTTACCACCGGTTTGAAATGACAGAAGAAGAGGCATCTTCATGGAGTCACTGATACACAACGGTATTCTTGTCATTGAACCACCACCTCCTCGTGGTCTCTCTATAAGAGTTAGAGATAGAGAAATCTCTCTCTCGCAACTTCAAGAAGAGATGGCTGTGGCTTGGGTCAAGAAACTTGGCACTCCCTATGTTGAGGATCCTGTCTTTGCTAGGAATTTCATGACAGATTTCAGCAAAGCCCTTGAAATAAAACCAGTCTTGAGAGTGGATGAGGTTGACTTCAGCGAGGTGATCAGTGTTGTTGAGGAAGAGCGTGCCCAGAAGGAAAAAATGACCTCTGAAGAGAAGAAAGTGGCCCGTGAAGAACGAAAAGTCATCCGTGAACAACTGAAAGAACAGTATGGCTATGCTCTTGTTGATGGCGAGAGAATGGAGCTTGGTAACTATCAAACTGAACCATCAGGTATCTTCATGGGAAGAGGAGCACATCCTCTAAGAGGACGTTGGAAACAGGGTGCTACCAAGAAAGACATCACTCTCAACATATCTCCAGAAGGGGCTGAAGATCTAGGGGATGAATGGGGAGAACTTGTATGGGCTCCTGACACCATGTGGGTCGCAAAGTGGACTGATGAACTGACTGGCAAGGTGAAGTACATCTGGTTACATGATAGCACCCCAATAAAACAAGAACGAGAGGCAGCCAAGTTCGATAAGGCGCTCCGAGTTGAGCAAAGAATAGACGATATCCGGCAACACATCATGGAAGGTCTGCAATCCGAGAAACCTCAGAGGAGGATGGTTGCTGCAGCATGTTACCTGATCGACAGTCTCAGTCTCCGAGTGGGGGACGAGAAAGACCCTGAAGAGGCAGACACTGTTGGTGCAACCACACTCAGAGTTGAGCATCTGACATTCTATGAGTCAACCATTGTCTTTGATTTTCTTGGAAAGGACAGTGTACATTGGCACAAGGAACAGGAGATGCCACCAGAGGTCTATGCTGTATTGAGGGAACTCTATGTTAACGCAAACGATCGACTTGCCTCTTACAATAGCAGAAAAGGTAAGAAGACCAAAGGGGACCCAAAAAAGATAGCTCAGATTTTCCCCACCATCAAAAGTACCCACGTAAACCGTTTCCTCAGTGAGGTGTATCCTGAACTCACAGCAAAGGTGTTCCGAACATATCATGCATCCGTTACGATGCGAGAAGAACTCAAGACCAGTAAAGCTAGAAAGGTGGATCCTGAGTTCATCAAGAAGGAGGCTTTCAAGCGTGCGAACCTTGAGGTCGCACGAGTGATGAACCATACTAAACAAGCTCCCAAGGGGTGGAGTAGAACCGCTGACAGATATAAAGAACGTATCAAAAAGGCTGAAGTCAGAGTTGAGAAGGCTAAGAAACAGCTCAAAGAGAAACAGCAGCGTCTTCGAAAGGTCAAGAAAAAGGAAGACGAGATACGAAAAGGCAAGCAGGCAAGAATAACCAAACAGAAGGGATTGGTAGAGAAGAACATGATCTCTGTCCGATCATGGCGTGAGAAACGCGATAAGGCCAAGATCACTTGGGACAATGCCCGTGCTCAGAAGAGTCGCACGAGATCAAGTAGGCGTAAAGGAAAGACCACCAAGAAACAGAAACTGGAGGAGGCTCAGCAACGGATTGAACGCACACGAGCTCGTTTGGATAAAGCAGAGGCTGGTCTTGCGAGTGCTCGAGAACGCCATCAGAGGAGTAAGATGTCCCTTGAGAAACTGCAGAAATCTCTGGCTGAATGGAGGGAAAAGTCAGCGAAGAGACTGGTCACCGCTGAGCGACACGTTTCAGTTTCAAAAGAGCGTGTGAAGAAGGCTGAACTTGCCAAGAGGAAGATTGAGGTCGACTTTGCTCTCGCAAAAGACAGTCGTACTTGGAATCTGGGCACATCACTCAAGTCATATATACATCCAAAAATTGTCTACAAGTGGTGTAGCAAAGTGGACTATGACTGGAGAAAGGTCTACACTAAAACACTCCAGAGAAAATTCGAGGGCTGGATTGACAAGTAGCTATTACCTATTACTTCAGGATGTTTTCCTTGATTCGCCTCTCAATCTCGTCACGGGTTTTTCTGAATGTGAAAAGAATCTCATCATAGGTGCCCTCAAAAGCTGCTGGGTCCTCAAGAGACCAGTGTTCCATTTGCTTTGCTCCTGGAAAGTGTGGACATGATTGTTTGGCCTTATCGCAGACTGTCACAACGAGATCAAATTTCTCACTCACAAAATCATTGACAAGCTTTGGATGAAGTCCTTCTGTCGGAATCCCTTTCTCCCTTAATACCTCAATCGCAAATTGGTTGACCTCGGCCTGTGGTTTTGTTCCTGCACTGCATACTTCAAAGGCTTTTCCACCAAGGAATTTGAGCAGTGCCTCTGCCATTTGACTTCTAGCTGAATTTCCAGTGCAGAGAAAGAGAACTCGTTTCATATTCATACACCCCAATTATTGCTTTTCAAGGGTATGCATAAGAAACATAGTTCTCTACAAACTCGCAGGATTGAATTTGACTGCAATTGATTCTATTGACTCACCGATTATTTTGGGGTTGATGCTACCTAAATCGTAGTCATACGTTTCCATGATATGACGAACCTGCTCAGGCTCAAAACCCATTATCCTGACCATGGTTGAATCGACAGACACAGCTCCATGACCAACGATGAATGCATCAAGTTTTCTTGTCTTAGGACCGTTCCACCCCTCGACACCCATTCTCGCATCCACAATGTTGAGGTTTGGCCTTATTATTCTGGCAAGATCTGCAATCACTTTGTCTATCTTTGAATGATAGAAAGCCTTGCCCTTTCTCGGAAGGATACCAAAGAGATTCTTCAAAACTCCTGTCACAAAGGAGAGATAGTGTGTTTTGGGAATAGCCACTGAAATGAAGTATCCAGCATTGAGAACTATCTCAGGTAGTTCTGGATTATCAAAGTAATCTCCATGGAATTGTAACTTCATCAGCGGCGTTTTACTCAAATCCAACGTGTTCACATCGAAACCAGTGCTTTGCATGTCTTCGCATAGCTGTGTGTATCCAAACTTCTTGAATGACTCCTCTGCAAATTTACTCTGACTATCCGACTCGATTATCCTGATTGATAGTTTCTCATCAGTATCCAACAACAGCTCAATCAAGGCTCTGATGGTTTCAATACGTGTGACTGAGTATCCAGTACCATCAGATATTGTACAGATGTTTGGCTTCACTAGAACTGGCGACTCTAGATCTCCAAAACCCCCAATCTGGGCAAGACCCTCCTCGAGAGCAGTCCTGACACTGTCCTTGTACCTAACTAGTGCAACTGAGTTCACGACTGAAGACCTCTTAATGTCGAATTGGCTAAGAGCCTAAAAACTGTTCATACAATAATCTTGATTCCAAGCCGTTCGCCCAAGATGAACGCTTCTTCTAGCTTCTCCTTGTCTGTGGATACATGGAAATCTTCTGGGCCAGTGTCGTTTTTGGAACAATACAGAATCGAGCTGAACTTGAATCGGAAATAGTCTTGCACCCGTTCAAAGAATTCGATGGTTGATTGGTAGTGATGTCGGTAGGTCAGAATTGCTACAAACTCCTTACCTACCCAGTATTTCTCAGGATTCATAGCTAGTGCCTCCATTCTGTCTAGTGCTGTCTTCATCTGTGCTGTCATGTATCCCCAGTACATTGGAGTAGCCCAGACTACAATATCCGCATCAGCAAATACAGAGTATATCTGATGCATGTCGTCATCTATCACGCATTTATGACCCTCTGCTGTCATACATGACGCACATCCCTGACATGGGCTGATATCCATATCATTCAGGATGAAATCCAGGGCCTCTACATCACCTGTCTGTTTGACTCCCTTCACAAACTGCGCTGCAAGGGTGTCAGAGTTTCCTCCTCTTCTCGGACTCCCGTGAAGGACCACTACTCTCATAGAACTCTCTCCTCAAGTCCTTTGAAACATTTCTTCAAAATAAGGTGTCCATCAGAGCAGGAGTTGCGCCAATGCGCCCTATACAGAATGGCTTTTCAATGTGTGATATTCTTCCTGCTTGGTTAATCTTGACTGACGAGTGGAAATACAAAGGTCCAATCTTTGATGCACACACGCATATTGGAGAGCTTGACGCCACCGAAAAGATGCTCAAGATTGAAGACGAGTTTGGTGTAGTTGCGCAGATAGGGAT
>JBHLOX010000021.1:0-27148 GCA_048940045.1 Promethearchaeota archaeon | reverse complement strand
GAAGCTCTGGGTTGGCACATTCAACATGTCAAGGATGGTAATGATGTAGATGCGGTTGACAAGGCCATTGAAAAGGCAAGGAGTGACCCTCGCCCATCACTGATTCTTTGTAAGACACATATCGGATATGGATTGCCAACCAGACAGGATACTGCAAAGGCACATGGTGAACCCGCCGGGGAGGAGGAAATAGCAGGTGCCAAGAAGAAGCTTGGGTGGCCTCTTGAACCGAAGTTCTATGTACCTGAAGATGTCCTAGAATTCTATCGAAAGATAGGGGATGAGGGAGGAGAAAAAGAGAACAAGTGGAATGAGCGATTTGAGGCGTACAAAAAAACATATCCTGAGCTCGCTGCTGAACTAGAACGAAGGATGAAAGGTGAACTCCCAAAGGACTGGGACAGTGATCTACCAAGTTTTGATGTAAATGATGGACCTCTTGCTACAAGAGTTGCGTCTGGCAAGACCATCAACGCTCTTGCTCTCAAATTGCCAGAGATGATTGGTGGCTCAGCCGACCTGACTCCATCCAACAAGACCTGGATCAACGACAACCCCTCATTCCAAGTTGATTCATACCATGGACGGAATATTCACTATGGTGTCCGTGAACATGCGATGGGGGCAGCTGTGAATGGAATGGCTGCTCATGGAGGTATAATCCCTTTTAGTGGGACATTTCTCATCTTCTCAGACTACATGCGTCCATCCATCCGTTTGTCAGCTCTCTCGAAACACAGGAGTATCTGGGTCTTTACCCATGATAGCATTGGTGTTGGGGAGGATGGACCAACTCATCAGCCAGTGGAACATCTCGCTTCGCTGAGAGCAATCCCGAATCTTGTGGTGATCCGACCTGGAGATGCTAACGAGGTAGTTGAAGCGTGGAAGATTGCTATTAAACGAATTCAGGGTCCAACCCTCATAGCTCTAACACGACAGAAAGTAGCAATCCTGGACCGAAGTAAGTATTCGTCAGCAGCTGGTCTGAGTAAAGGGGCATATGTTCTTGCAGACTTGGGCAAGAAACCTGACATCATTCTGATGGCCACGGGTTCTGAGGTTCCATTAATTGTTGAGGCTGGCGAGAAGCTACACGCCGATGGAGTCAATGTACGACTCGTTTCATTCCCAAGCTGGGAGTTGTTTGAAAGTCAGAGTCAACAATATCGTGATTCCGTCCTCCTCCCTGATGTGAAGAACCGTCTTGCTGTGGAGGCTGGAGTTTCACAGGGATGGAAAAAATGGGTTGGAGATGCAGGAAACATCCACTCAGTGGAGAGATTTGGAAAATCCGCACCGGTAAATGTTGTCTTTGAGGCGTATGGATTCACTGTTGATAATGTCATCGAAAAGGCTCGACGATTACTTGGGAAATGATTGATTCCATCAAAGGATTTCAAGCGTTCATAAACCTTTAATCAGAAGAAAAGGAGGGTATAGGCCTCTTTTGTTTATGGCCATTCCTTTTCTATTCAATACTCCCTATAAATACAAAATACTGGGGATATCTTGGTGATTCAGTGAACATCTACAAGAAAACATCACTCGCACTCTTTGCCCTCATATTGATAGGGATTGGAGTGCCGCTAGTTGCCGCGCAGAGCACGGGAATTCTATACCAATATTCCGCTGGTATAGTGTCACTAGAAACAGACGACATTGCCATTAAAGTCACAGGTAATGATCAGGCTCCACACTTCCATTGGTGGGACCCTAACACTCCCGATGTAGACTATCATGTCATGTTTGTCAAAATGTTTGAAGCAAATGACACCGATGCAAATGGTGTCTTTGACAATGGTACTGATATTATGATCGGCGCTCCATTCGTCTTACCTACATCAGGATGGGATTTCAGTGGTTTTGAAACCGTGGAAGATGATGGAAACACTTCTGAAATTCATTTCAACTTCACGACAGAGGCGACATTTGATCCTCGCCCTGAAGGTGCAGGGATGGACTATGGCAACCTACCTAATTTACCAGCATTCGATGTGAACGTAAGTGTTAATGTACACATGTATCTTGAAAATCCGGGCGAGTTCAAGTTTGACCTCGTGGTTGAAGGTTGGAACTGGACATACGAGAACTCAATCCTTGTTCTCATGTTCACAGTGACAGAGAGTGCCCACGGGCAGAATCAAGGAGATAATGACCCAGCCGGGTTCCACAAAGTTGGCACAAAGTTTCAGTTCGAGAATGGATACTTTGAGTACGAGGAAACAGCACTTGCAGCCAACAATACCTTGCAGGTCAGAGCCAGTTTCGGAGATGCCACAGGCGGTTATTCTGGCAATGCCGTCTATCTTGCCTTTGAGAACTTCGGTGATGACATTCTTGAATACGACCCAGTACTCGGTGTTATCCCCTCAGAACCAGGTCTTGTTCTAAATCCGGCGACTCTTGGAATTTTGGCTGGAGCAGCAATCATAGTAATCTTAGCAGTGGTACTGCTCAAGAGAAAGTAATCGTAGTACACCAACCGGAGGAGGTGGATGTATCTACCTCCTCAAATCCTCTTTTTCAAGTCATTTGTTCAAGATAGCTATATTAGAGAACTTACTGAGCGAAACACGCGCAGGACCAATTATTCTACAATTGACCTAGACATGTACATAGACGAGGCTTACACTGACATGAGCAACGATTTCGAAGATATCCGGATGCTAGACAACTTTTACCAGACAAGTTCATTCTTCCCAATGCCTGTTGTTTTGGTGAGCACTCTCTCTGAAGGGGGAGAAACAAACCTGGGACCATACTCACTTTGCTTTCCCCACATCATAGCTGAGAGATATGCAATGATGCTGATATGTCGAGAAGACAGCAGCTCGGGAGTTTCCAAATCTCCCGATCGAGTGGGGCTTTGGGGACAACATCTACTTCTGGTTCACTGAGTCCAAAAAACCCTACAAGATCAGAATCCCCGAAGACAGAGGAACTAGTCTGAACACCATCACCTATGCAGCTAAGCGGTTTGATCCCACGATCACCTGGGAGGATGAAGCATGTGCAATGATCATGAACGTACCCAGAGTGTTTCTGAATAGAGTGTTCAAGGGGGTCGTGGAGCAAGCTAAGGCTGAGGGAATAACTCATATCACTCCCGAGTTCATGGCGAAAGTAAGGGACAAACGCGATGCTGAGAAGGGAAACTAGTAATCCTTCCTCTTAATCTCGAGCATCTCGACCAACATGGAATAGTACTTACGGATAGTCGCATCAGAGATATCCATCACATCAGCGATTTTGTGTTGAGGGAGTCTACTCTCTGTCAGGATGGCAGCAATGTAGATTGCACCTGCGATGATTCCATCTGCATTTCGCTCTGAAATAATCTCTTTCGTCCTCTTGTCATTAAGGATTGCCAAGCATCTAACCTGAGTCTGCCTAGGAAGACCTAGTTCAGAAAGTACTTGCCTTGCTGATTGTTTTGTTTCTTCATATCTAAATTCAGTCATGGTAAGAACCTCTCATAGTTAGTATATAAGAAGGTGGGAAAATCTGCAAACTCGTTTATTCTCACTTTCCTTTCAGTGGAGGACTAGGCCATTCCTCTTTGGTCTTGAGTCCTCTTGCAAGGTGTGTTTTGTATTTCCTGACCGTTGCAGGAGATATCCCTGCTTTTTCAGCAATTACGGTAAGAGTGACAGGATGATTTGTCATAATTCCAGCAATGTAGACTATTGCGGCAGCTTCACCTAACATGTTGTTTGATGTAAGAACATCATATTGGTCAGCAATCTTCACTAACTTTAGTGTAATGGATTTCATGTCCTCAGGTGATCCTAAAGCATCAAGGATTTCTGGGATGTGCGATTCAACATTTTTCTTCACAGATTGATTATTCATGAAAAAATGTGGATGAGAATTGGTACATAAGGCGGCAGATTTCCTGCTATTATAGTTCAAAGACTCGTTTATACCAGAAGTACTTGTATCTCTCGCTGAAACCACACTTTTCATAGAGTCGAATCGCTCGTCGATTCGTGCTCAACACCACGAGTTCCGATGAGGTGTGTCCTTTAATGTATGCCCGATTTAGAAGTTCGTACAGAAGAGCCTGACCATATCTGTTCCTTCTGTGCTCTGGCAAGATACCCATCCCACTAATCTTGAGGGTTTTTTCGCCAGTTTCTGATGTTATTGAAAGACCATAACCATATCCAACAGGTTTTCCAGATACAACGCAGAGAACAATCAAGTTACGATCGAAGCTACTATGTTCAGTCAAGGACTTTAGTTTTTCAACATCAACCATTTCATAATTTGGATAGTCTTTGAATATCGAATTTTGGATGGTTGCCCAAACTTCTAGTTCCTTTTTGATATTGAGTCCACGTACCGTCAGTCCCCAAGGAAGTGATGGCGTTGGAACAGGTTCCTTATGCTTAATTTGCATCTTGATCCATGAATAATCATGGATGAATCCATGTTTTCTCGCAAATGAAACAACGTACGGTCTAAAGCTTGGAAACCTGCAAATAAACTCAGAAGACCCTCGTGCGAGTCCAAGCTCAGTCAGATGGTGAAGAACTCTTGAGCCAATTCCTTGTCGTCTACATGCAGGGTGAACCTGAATTATCAACCGTGATGTTGATGTTGGATTATTGTGAACGCTTATTATTCCAGATGCAATCAGGTTTCCATTAGAATTCCGTACAAGAACAACATCACGTTCAAGATCAATATTAGATGTCGAAAATGAGGATTGGAAATAATCCTCTGTGAACCCAATATGGTCAGGATTGTCTAACGAATCCACAGCATTGTAGAGAGCCGTGTAATCTTTAAACATGGATTCATTTCCTGATTCTAGTGTGTACATATCAGAATCGTACATGGCTTCATCCAACCGTCTGAACTCCTTCTGAGGCACGATAGAAGTAGGAGCTCCAGATTCGCCTTTTCCTTAGCTGTTTGTGATGAAGTATTGCAGAACCTAGTTCTGTTATCTGAACCTGTTTGATTCGAGCAACACGAATTCGTCTGATATAACCAGCCAATTCTAAATCTCGAAGGTGTCTTGACACGCCAGATGGCCTAATTCCGGTTCTTCGTGAGATTTCTTTCTGAGTAATTGGGTTGTTAAAATTCTCTAGATATTCGAGAATCTCGTGCTTCTTATGAGTAAGATTGACAAGCTCGGAGGGCCAGACTTCAGAGAGGTGTGGCAAATCTGAGTCTGTAGCACAAACGACTGATGCTTTCACAATTGCTGCAGCAACGCACACAGCCAAGGTCATAATACAATGCCCAGATGTAATGCTGAACTCGATACGATGTTCATCGAATTTCCGTTTATTCAAAGCACTCAAAATAGATGAGAGGATGTTATTGAAATCATTTGAAACAACCCTTACTGGGTAAACAGTGATTCCATAATTTGAGAATTGCTCAAAAAGACTATCAGCAAGTTCGCGTTTTTCTTTGGAGAATACTATCATCAGCTCATCAAAGCGACGTTTTACAGATAGATGTTCTATCGCCTTTTGCTTCCCAAGTAATGCAACATGGATTATTGGTTTTGTCATCTCTATCAGACTCCGTGGTGATATCAGGATGCTGTCAGTTTCAAGACTCCGATGTTTGTTTTAGCTAATTCAGTCAGTTGAATTACATAGAGATTCCAGGGATCAAGGGGTGGGGTCTGAATGTGACCAGACCCCTGGGGACTCCCCCCACCTAGTAGGAAAGCCATTGTGTGGGCTTCTCGCATCGAGGCGGTCCCTAGTCCCCGGCTATGTCATGTATTTGTAGAATATAAGCAATAGATCACACACTGGAAGTGTATTATTCTGTACAGAAACAGTGATTTGTTTGATGAAAAGCCTAGAGTGTGGTAACATCTATTGACTAAATTCGATATTTCGACAAATGCTGCTACTATTATTTAATGCGTCGAGAGCTGGACGTTTCAACCGCAATATTCTCACTCTCTTTTACAAGCTGGGTCAGCCATATTTCCAACTCATCTTTCTGAGCTTGCCAGCCTTGTCGTTCGACATCCCATAAAGTATCAGGAAACTGCCAATGCCCCCAAGTACCACTGCTGAGAGGTGATACGGTAACAGGCCATTTCAGAGTACGAAGAGTGTCCATCAAGTGTGTAGAGCCACCTGCCGGAAGGTCGGTCATCATCAGCAGGTTCCGATTCTCTTCATAACGTAGATATGCTCGTGGTAATTCTCTTGACCATATATCAAGAATATCAGCAGTTCTTTTATCAGTGGCTCTGATTGCAACTCTTTCAACCAGTCCAATGTTCTGAATATTCCATATATTACGAATTAAGCCCTCAGCTCTGAGTTTCTTCATGCGGTTTGAGATTTTATTCTGTCCGATTGACAACTTCTTTCTTAGTGCTCGTGTAGATGTGATTCTTTTCTGGATTAGTGCAAGGATCTTAATATCGAGAGTGTCAAGGTAAGCGTCGGTTGTCTTGGCAGGCAGATCAATCCTCTCAACAAGCTCGAAGAGCGATTCATTAGTTATTCTATGACCCCAACCCCTCATAGCAATCCACGGTATCTCCCATCTATGTTTTGCAGAATTGTAGTGGTAAAATGAATTCGTCACACCCACTGAGTAGGTTTCAGCGACATCAACAGCTATTCCATTACTATTGAGTATTGATGCCATTCTGTCTACAGTGCGAATATTCGCTATATTATCAGGAACAGCTAATCGAGCAATTACTTGCCATGGTCCATTGAGAATCGAACGAACATCATATAGGAAAGGACATTTCGTAAGGAGGCTTGATGGATCACTCCATGAGGGCCCAGCCAATAGAACATAGAAGGTACGAATTCCGATTCTAGAGAAAGGAGCTGTTGTGTAGTTCATTAGCACGTATTTTCTCTTGAGCCGATTGATTCGTGTACACACCCAAGACTCACTCAATCCTGTGGTCTTTGCAACTCTGCGGTATGTCGTTGTTGGATCTTTGTACAACGCATCGACAATCTTGATGTCTGTGTGACTAAGTTCTACAACTATATTCCGGGTTCTTAGATTCATATACTCGACATATTCTTCGTAATTCAATGACTTACCATATCGAGCGAGCGACACAAATTCGTGCACTAAGGAGTCTAATTCTCCAGGACCACCAAGTGCAGTAATCCACTCCATTGATTTGTAAGAAGTGTGGACCAAATCAGCCCGAATCTTTTGTGTTGGAATTTTCTTCCATTCTTCCACCCACCTAATCCTCTCAGACTTTTTCAACATCTGCCGGGCAAATTCTGTGGATAGGTCCCTTTTAGTTTCATGACACAGCTCAGGAGGAAGAGAGTTGTACATACACTCTCGAAAGACAACACCTGCTAGAGGAATTGTTTCTTTTAGGGTATCAGGGTGAAGTTGAAACTCATTTGCTAGCTGATTGTAGAATCCCCCTATTCGTTTGACATCAACTGACTCGATGACATCAACTGATTTGCTAATAGGAGGTGCCTCGAGTCCAAATCGTTGGGATATCAGTTTGGAGCAATCCAACCATAATGATATGACCCGAGATTTTTTGCCAGTCATCAAGATTCCTGATTGAATTCCAGACTTATGAGCTTCTCGGATATCTATTCTCAAGTTTATGCGTCAAGAGTTGCATCCTAGGAAGCAAGTTTCACTGTGGTTCACCAATTCTCTCGTTTTACCTTGAAAAGACAGTCATCATAGGTTGAGTGATTATAATGTCTGACCCTAATGATAAATCTCCTCCAGAACCATGGTAACTGTGATGACTGAACCTCATAGTTACGAGGATTCTGAATCAAACATCACAAGTAAACACAGAAGAAATCAGGTGTATAGCCATGCCTAAATCCTTCTTGTTTTTCGCTAAAACATCCAAGACCGCAATCTATATTAGTTAGGAACCGAACCAGTTAATTAGGTTCCGAACTAATTGTGGTGTCTACGATGGATGAGAGAGAGATCAGAGAGATGTGCCTAGATCTCGTGGAAACAGGATGGCCAGCATATTTGACAACAGTAGATGAGAAGGGATATCCTCAGACAAGAGCGATGTTCAACCTTCAGAATAGGGAGCGGTTTCCAAAACTAATCCCTCTTTTTGACAGACACCGTGAAAATTTCACAATTCATTTTACAACAAACACATCCTCTACTAAAATTGGCGATGTTCGATCCAGAACAGCAGCCTCGGTTTACTTCTGCAAACCAGAGGTTTGGCAAGGTGTTATGTTTGGAGGAGAGTTGGAGATTGTTGAGGACTTGGAACTTAAGAAGGAAATTTGGCATGATGGCTGGGAGAGGTACTATCTCAAAGGATATGATGACCCTGACCACACGATTCTCAGAATGGTGCCAACTATCGCTAAAGGTTGGACAGGCAGCATGACTTTCAGATTGGAGTTGAGTGATTAAAGATGATGTCGCAAAGACAAGGGGGATTCTTAGTAACACAAATTCATCATCTTGGGAGGAGAGTTTTTTCCGAACTTCTAAAGGAACGCGGTCTCAACATAGGTCCCGGACAGGGAAGGATTCTCTTTGCACTCTGGCAGGAGGATGGAATTCCGATAAACAAATTGACCAAGAAGACACTTCTTCGAAAATCTACTCTTAGTGAGCTTATCGACAGTCTTGAGAGTGCTGGTCATGTGAAACGTGTTCAGTCTAATGAGGACAAACGTCAGGTTCTGGTTGAATTGACGGACAAGACTCGACAGATGCTGAACGTGTACATCGAGGTTTCTGTTGAAATGACAAAGATATTCTACAAAGGCTTCCAGCCTGAGGAGATAGATGAGTTTGAGGTGTTTCTTCAGAGGGTACTAGATAATTTGGTCAAGCAAGAGGAACGATAATCAGACATGCTTGGTTATAGGAGGGCTGGATTTGGAGAGTAATGTCATTCTCTTGGGAACTGGAACTCCAAATCCAGATATAGACAGACTCGGACCCTCTGTAGCAATAACAGTGGGTGACTCCGTATACATCATAGACTTTGGCACTGGTGTTGTGAGAAGGGTGGTAGAAGCAGGTATCAATGTGACGAAGCTCACCAGGGCATTTCTCACACATCTTCATTCGGATCATACCATTGGATATCCAGACCTCATCCTCACCCCAGGAGTTGCTGGGAGGAAAGAGACTCTGGAGGTGTATGGACCAAAGGGACTCACTGACATGACCAGACACATCATGGCTGCCTACGAGGTGGATGTCAACGAGCGTATTCAAGGATTAGAACCCGCTAAGAGGTCATCGTACATTGTGAATACGCATGAGATTACAGAAGGCCATGTCTATCAAGATAGTTTCGTTGAGGTTGAGGCGTTTCAAGTGGATCATGGATCCTTGGAGGCTTATGGTTACAAGTTTGTAACTCCCAGCAAAACAATCGTGATTTCAGGAGATACGAACCCTTCGCAGAGTCTTGTTGAAGCGGCAAAGGGGTGTGATATTCTGATTCATGAAGTGTATTCAGCCATTGGGCTTCAGAGCCGACCTGAAGACTGGCAAAACTATCATTCATCAGTTCACACATCATCTTATGAATTAGCAGAGATAGCCAATAAAGTAAAACCAGGTCTTTTGGTGATGTACCATCAACTTCTCTGGGGACGAACAGAGGATGAACTGCTTTCAGAGGTTTCTGAACGATATGACGGAGAAGCCGTATCAGGTCACGATTTGGATGTGTTCTAATCAGAAACCCATTAAAGCTTCATTGTCCTCTTTTGTTCTAGATGGCTTATCGCTGAGGTGAAAAAATGCACTTCGACGATGATGATCTTTGGGAAGAAGAAGATTGGGATGACGACGAGTGGGACGATAATGATGATGACTGGTGATATCATTATACATAATCTAGACAAATCTATGTTTAATAAGAGCCACAATCATCACAATTGCAAATCCTGAAACCACACCAACTGCCACCATCATTACTTCGGTATTAATGAATGATTCAGTGGATGTAGATGTTGGATTTGTTGAGCTTGTTGGATTATCAATGGTAGTAGTAGTAGTCGGAAAAGAACTCGTTGGAAAAGTGCTTTGAGGAGGTGTGGAGGTCGTAATGGGAGTTGGAAATACAACTGATGGTGGATACTGAACATTACAAGTTTCCTTGTTGAAGACTTCTGAAGCATAGTCACACATCCCTTCAATGAAATCGTGGATTGTGTTTTTGAGTTGATTATCTGAAAGCCCTTCGGGTACTGAAGACATTAATCGATCATACTCGGCTATTGTGTAGTGTTCTGCAAAGAAAGCAAAATCTTGCACCTCTCTCACTCGTTCAGGGTCAAGAAGTATAGCGTCTGTAGAATTGAGTTGAACTTGAGCAGACACATACTTCTGAGATGTAGTAGCCCACAAACCTGCAATACTATCAGGCGTACTCTCTGCACATACCATAGTTGGGACAAACACACCAACAATCGGATTAAGTCCACATGCAGTCCACATACAGTTCAGTTGTCCACCATATCGTGAGTCGCCACTCACAGCAACCATTGTAGCAACTGTATTCGGATTACATGCCTCTCCGTCTATAGAAAAATCTCGGGACCCAAGCTCTTTGTGATGCACATACCGTGACACATTCTGCATTACATGCTCCCATGAGATGTAACCATTCTTTTCATACACATCATCGAGAGCATCAAGGAGATATTGGTCCCTACCACTAGGCCCACTAGCATAGGATGGGAATATTCGAGGATGGTTTGCGCGGGTATCATAACCATCAACAACATATTGAACGTACGATTTGGTATTGCTGACCTCAAAGAATGCACCCACTCCGAATCGGTCTACTATTCCTATACAGGTAGCGACATCGCCCGAACTGGACCGGTACACTGGACCGATTGAGGAACGGCTATTATTCAAATCACGAGCCACGTCTATGACAGACTCATATCTCTCCAAGATCTTCTGATTTAGAATAAGATTCCCTTCTATTGGGTCTGTGCCGGCTAATATAGGTAGATAAGTATTCATCACTGCGAGCCCTTTCTCATTAATTCCCATGGTGTTCGTGTTAACTCCGATAAACGCAAAGGTGCTAGCTGTAGCTGGAACATAGAAAGGAGTATTTCTACGATCGTATGGCCAGTCCCTGTTCTTCATCAGAATTGCACGACCATCCTTCGATGCATTGCCTGTCACGATGACAGAACTACAAGCCTGCCCCAAGTATTCTGTTGAGTTGAGTGATAGTTTAATTGAAACATTTGGCGGGTAGTCTTCTTTGATAAAATCATTATCAGGAGTTGATTCAATAAGTGATCCATTTGCGATTAGAAAAGATAGTGATAGAATGAACAGAATGCAGAACAAAAAGCTTACTTTTCTTCTGTATCTACTCACCATCTATTGCTCTCCTTGATGGTCTTCTAAGATAGAGAGAATAAAAAGAAGGCCTCTGACGCAATATCCTCAAGAAAGAAAAGAAGCGTTGAGAAGGGTCAAGGGGATGAAGGATTGGGGCATTTCTTCGATATATCGCTGGACGAATCGACTAGTTTCATTTGATGAACCTGTTATCACCGAGATAATCATCGTTCTTGGATTGTTTGGATTCTGCAAGCCAGCCAGAGGAGGCTTCTAACTGATTATCAAACTCTGGTACAAATGGTTTGATGTCGAGCAGGGGCGTGTCATTCAATATGTCAGCTCCCTCAAACCGTACTGTGTTGTCTTTGATTTGGAGCACCCGTACTATGGAGAGTCCAATAGGATTCGGTCGAGACGGAGCACGAGTTGCAAAGATTCCTCGTTCTTGAGTGTCAAGGAATGGTATGACCTTCATTCTAGGTGATTGCGCTTTATGAAACCAGTATAGGAGAATCATATGGGAGAAGCTATCCAATGAGTCAAGTCCCTCCGCATATGCTGGAAACACTTCTGCTTCACCCAGCACAGCAGATTTGTTTGCTTGGATTGGGATTTTATCCTTTGACTTGAAAGGGGTTTTAATAATACCAATTGGTTTGACCTCAAAATTCAGTTCTCACACCGATGGGAGGTTAAAGCATCCACTGATAAAAGGAGATGGTTGAACAATTCAGTGTGGATGAAGAGAGAAATTCACTATAGAGAGAGCACTTCAAAAGATGGATGCGGTTCAATGTCACTCAATTGGGTATATTGCTTGTATCTCTTTTTGTCACGAGATTCTAATTTACTGAGAAGATGTTGAAATTCAGAGGTCAATGTTTCTTTAGGGATTTTGATCTTCTGAACATCCTCGATTATTTCGATCTTAGAGAACTGAAAATTGTAGCTTCTCTCTTTGCTCTCTAGATAGATATGGTACAAATACATACCAATGGAAGCAACAGGATTCTCAGTGTTCTTGAACCTATCAAGCTGGGGATGGAACCGGTACCCCTTAGTCTTACCTTGAAGTACTTTCTGTGCAAGCAGAGCCTCTCTCCATAGGGCCACTAATCCCTTTGAGTCAAGATACTTTGGGTGAATGCTCCATAGTCTCATAGTGATAGAGTCAAATATAGGAGGGGGGCTTATAGGAGTATAGTCTGTTCAGCTTGTGAGAGAGAACCCGCCGGTGAGGAGAGAATCAGTTGAAAGTTGAGAAACGCGATAAGAGAATAGTAGAGTTTGACGATTCCAAGATTGAAGCAGCCATCACAAAGGCCTTTGAGTCAACCAATGCAGACACAGGTCCTGTGCGAGGGCTGACGAAGGAAGTCGTTCAGATCATTCACGAGCAGGAAAGAGATGTCATTCACATAGAGGAAATACAAGACATCGTAGAAGATACCCTCATGCTACGAGGGTTTACCGAGATTGCTCGGCGATACATGAAATACCGCGAGAAGCACCACGAGGCTCGCAAAATACTCCAGATGATGGGAGTAGTTGATGACCTCAAGTTTGGACCCAATGCTGCTACAGTGCTGTCAAGATACCTCCTAAAGGATGAGGAGGGAAACCCCACGGAAACTCCTTCAGAGTTGTTCCGCAGAGTTTCTGGAGCAGTAGCCAGTATAGAGAAGCTGTACGATGAGAGTGCAGACGTGAAGGAGTATGATGATCTCTTCTACTACATGATGGCAAACCTTGAGTTCCTTCCTAATAGTCCAACTCTATTCAATGCAGGGACTGAGATAGGTCAGTGTAGTGCTTGTTTCGTTCTCCCAATTGAGGACAATATGACTTCAATATTTACTTCACTCCAAAATATGGCGATAGTTCAGAAATCAGGAGGAGGGACTGGTTTCTCCTTTTCTAGGCTGAGACCTGTAGGATCCACTGTAGGGACCACAGGGGGAGTAGCTAGTGGACCCTTGAGCTTCATGAAAGTCTACGACACAGCCACGGAGATCATCAAGCAGGGGGGGCGAAGAAGAGGAGCAAATATGGCTATTCTGCGTTGCGACCATCCAGACATCATGGAGTTCATTGCATGCAAGTCTGATAAACAATCATTCAGGAATTTCAACATCTCAGTTTCGCTGACCAAACCATTTCTTGAAGCTCTCAAAAATGACGGAGAGATCGACCTAGTTGCCCCCCATACAAAAGAAATGGTTCAGAGCATCAGTGCACGTGTGATCTTCGATGCAATTGTGCACAATGCATGGAGCACTGGAGACCCCGGTCTCATATTCATCGATCGTATCAATGACGGACATCCATTGAAAGGAGAACTGATTGAATCAACAAATCCATGTGGTGAGCAACCACTTTTGCCCTACGAGTCCTGTGTTTTGGGCAGTATCAACCTCTCTAGGATGGTCAAAGAGGGTGAGATAAACTGGTCAAGACTTGAGGAGGTTGTTAGACTCGGGGTTCGTTTTCTTGACAATATCATTGATCTGAATGTCTATCCTGTTGCTGAGATTGAGAAAGTAACTAAGGCGAATAGAAAGATTGGTCTTGGAATAATGGGTTTCGCAGAACTTCTGATTAAACTGGGTATTCCCTATGATTCGGTAAAGGGTTTGGAGAAGGCGGAGGAAATAATGGCTTTCATACGCCAGAAAGCTGAGCGCGCATCAACTGAACTCGCAAAAATCAGAGGCAACTTCGAGAACTTCGCACTCTTGAAGAAACGGAACAAATGGAGGAGAAATGCGAGCCTCATCACTGTCGCGCCCACCGGAAGTATCAGTCTAATTGCACAGACAAGTAGTGGAATTGAGCCTCTCTTTGCCATCGCTCACAGTCGAATGCTGGCTGAGGGAATCCACCTGAGTGAGGTCAGTCCCCTCTTTGAAAAGGTAGCAGTGGAAAGAGGTTTCTGGAGTGACGAGATAGAACATGAAGTTGCAAAAACTGGCTCTGTGCAACACATTGATGCCGTTCCAGATGATGTGAAACGAGTCTTCAAAGCCGCACACGAGATTGACCCAGAGTGGCATGTTCGAATGCAAGGCGCCTTCCAAAAACACACTGATAATGCTGTGAGCAAAACAGTCAACCTCCCAAACAGTGCCACGACCGAAGATGTCGAGCGAATATTCTTGCTGGCTGATAAGCTAGAACTCAAAGGGACAACTGTATTTCGAGATGGATGTCTTGGTGGAGTTCAGGTCCTATATGCTGGATGTCAGAATTGCGATTCGTAATAATCAGAGTAGGTCATTCACTTCATGCGATTGAATTCTTCAGAGGTAATTATTCGTCGGGTGTTAATCAGCAAGTTGTATGTCCGTTTGAGTGCCTTTTCTGCATCATAGAACCATAGTTTCTTAGCTAGCATCCATTTGGTCTTCAGTTCTCGAAAATTGTGGGATTGTAGTGTGTAGCTCTTCTTGAGTTGTCTTATTGGAGCTGTAGTGTCCTTAGATCTCTCACGAAGATTTCGTATCTTTTTTTCTAATGCACGCAGATCTCTAACCAGAGTATTCTCAACAGCTCGTCTGATATGATTACTACCGTTGGAATTCCCAATCTTAAGACGGGACCAACGTATACTGCTTCCTCCAATTTCACGGATTAGTGTACTGAATTCTTTTGAATCAATGAGAACTTTATCGTCCCCAATAATCCGTCTTCGCTCTTTGGCTCTGAAAAGTGGAAAAAGAATAACACCTGGTCTGAGTCGTACTCCAGTTGTTTTCCGAATTAATCGTTCAACACGTTTCTTTTGTTTTGCGGTCGGATCCTTGAAATTGAATGAAACGATTGTATAAACACGATTCGCATAAACATCCTCAGTCTTCTTTCGAAAACTGGGAATCTCTCGGGTCTTAATGAACGAGATTGCTGGTTTAGTATCTAGAGGTACAGTATGACTCTCTGAAAATCCATGGACAATGAATAGACCTCTCCGTAGCTTTTCAACATCAGGATATGTAGAGAGCTTCTTGGAGGTGCTTCTTATTCCCTCCGGTGACCCAAGCAAAACAACAAGTTGGGAGTCCCCCTTTAGTTCAGATGTTATCGGTACGATTACATCAATACTGGATTCGGTCATCTTGGGTTATGTTTGTCATCAAGACCTATGCCATTGGTGACACATCTGGGCGACTACAATAAACGTTAATATCTTTGTCTACTGTGTATAACAACCCATATCTAATCAAAATGCTTTGATAAATCCCTATACAAGATTTTATTGGTTTAGATGCCTTTTTCTGCTTTTTGAAGGATTATGAGCATCATGAAAAATGCTAGTCATCTTTTACTCATTATTCGTTAAACACTGTCGTGAGGTGACATCAATGCACTTCGATGATGAAGATGTATGGGAAGGCGATGACGACTTCGACGACGACTGGGAAGACGATGACGACGACTGGTAGGTCGGAGTCATACAATTGTTCTCAATAGCAACTCGTCCAAGCTAATCCCAGACACGGATTGTGATTGCTATGGCAAAAAAGAAACCGGCAAAGAAAGCAAAACCAGCTACAACTTCTAAGAAAAAGAAGTAATGTCTTAAGGACGGGAGAAGTTGCTTAGACTTCCCCGTTCTCCTTCTTTTTTCAAACCTCTAGCGAGCTCGTCTTATCTCTTCAACAGCCTCGGGATTGACAAGTGAATCTGTATCACCTGGGTCCTCCCCAAGATAGGCAGCACGAATCATCCTTCGCATCACTTTGGCATTTCTTGTCTTTGGAAGATCAGAAACAAAGAGGACATCCTTAGGTGTGAGGGGTTTACCCATTGCTTTTGCCACTGACTGCTTTAACTCCTCTCGTAATCTCTCAGTTGGTTCGGTTCCGGGAGTGAGGACACAGAACACCACAAGTTCATTTAGCTTGATTTTATGGGGAACACCTATTGTTGCAGCCTCAACGACTGCTGGATGGCTCACTAACACAGATTCAGCCTCAGCAGGTCCAAACCGCTTTCCTGCAACCTTGATGATGTCATCAGACCTACCAAGAATATACCAGAGTCCATCTGAGTCAATCGCTGCAAAGTCACCATGCACCCATGTATTCTCCCAACGTGACCAGTAGGTATTCTCATAACGTTCAGGATTTTTCCAGAATCCACGTGTCATTCCAATCCATGGAGTTTTGATGACAAGCTCACCGACTTTATCTCGAACAGGCTTTCCATCTTCATCAAATACATCTGCGGCAATCCCCGGACAGGGACCAGAGAAGGCACATGCCTTGAGCGGTAGTAATGGATTGCCCATCACAATCCCACCCGAGATCTCAGTTCCACCAGAGTAGTTCATTATCGGGATTCTCTTCTTCCCCACCTTCTCAAAGAGCCACATCCAAGGATCAGGGTTCCAGGGTTCTCCTGTAGATCCGAAGTATCGGAGCGATGATAGATCATGAGATTCGATGGGCTTCTCCCCATGAGTCATCAACAGCCGAATCAGTGTCGGTGAAACCCCAAGAATAGAGATCTTATGTTTCTCAACTATCTCCCATAAACGTCCAGGACCAGGGTAGTCTGGAGCCCCGTCGTAGAGGAAAAAGGTTCCACCAAGAATCAGAGCCCCAAAGACCAACCAGGGGCCCATCATCCATCCCATGTCGGTCATCCAATAGATGAGTTCACCAGCATGTAGATCTGTGCCAAATGCCATGTCCTGAGCTGATTTGATTGGAAATCCGCAATGGGTGTGGACTGCACCCTTTGCGAGACCTGTTGTACCTGATGTATAGATTATCATCATGGGGGTTTCTGCATCCGTGACTTCAGTGGTAGCTGAATCAGACTGATGCGTGATGAGTTCATCCCACCAGTAATCACGCCCATCCTTCATTTCTACCGGGTTTCCAGTCTGGTTCAAGACGATCATGTGTTTCATCGAAGGGATCCGTTCGGCCGCTTCATCTGCAACTGGTTTCATTGGAACAGTCTTGCGTCTACGCACTTGTGCATCGACTGTGAATATCGCCTTAGCATTAGCATCACCCAAGCGATCAACAATGGCATTCACACCGAACCCTGAGAACAAAGGCAGGATTATACCACCAATCTTTGCGATGGCTAGTAGTGCGACTGCTATCTCAGGAATCATTGGCATAAAGATTCCAATCGGATCTCCTAGACCCAGACCGAGTTCACGGAGTGCATTTGCAGCCTTGTTGACTTCTCGAAACAACTCACCATATGTCATTGAGCGAGTCGCACCATCCTCACCCTCCCAGACCAGTGCATATTGATCCTCTGTGGGAGAACCTATGTATTTGTCCAGACAATTGTGGACAATGTTCATCTTCCCATTGACACACCATTTTGGCCATGCGATTCCCTTAGAGAGGTCCACAATCTGCTCATAAGACTTGTAGAACTCAATATTGAGGAACTTCAGAAGTGCATCTGTGAACCATGCCACATCCTCTGTCGAGCGCTTCATGAGATCATCAAAGGTTTCAAGTCTATGAAGCTTCATGAATCTAGTAAGGTTGGCTTGCTGTATTTGTTCTGATGATGGTCGCCAGACAATCTCGCCACCAAACTCGAAAGTTTCTTTCACAAGACTAACTCCTATCTAGGTCTTGAAACTCCTCTACAGTTATAACATCGCCCTATATAGCGATTGGTCAACCCTCTACAAGAATAATCACATAGATAAACCAGACTTATTCACTGCATGTTTGGTAATCTCCAGATTGCAGGACCTCTTTTCTCTACACCAGACCTCGCATTTCAGTGCAATACCTTCCTCTTTGTAGAGAAGACCACACTCCTCGCAAAGAAACAGTCCATCCACTTTCTTGACCATACTACAATGTTGATTCTAGTTGTCTTTAGTTTGATGGTATGTGATAGATACGTTGATGGGAATTCTAAAATGGATGATGCATACTGGGCAAAAGATGTGAGCATAATGTCAACTAAAACTTATCCAGATTGCATTAAGAAAATGCCAAAAGCGAAGGTTCCATTCCAAGGAGTCCAAGCGTATATTGCTCAAGGTGCTGAATTTCAGATTGGATTCTTTGAGATTGAACCAATCGGAGTTGTGTCCCCACATAGCCATGGAGCACAATACGGTTTTGTCATTGAGGGTGAGATTTTACTTACAATTGGCGATGAAACCAAACTCTACAAGAAAGGTGATTCATACTACATACCTGAGGGGGTTGTTCACTCAGCAGAGTTCAAGACATTTTGTAGAGTGATGGATTTCTTTGATGAACCCGCAAGGTATGAAACCGAGTAAGTCACATAATTCGTTTCAGATCAACACCGTTCAAATTGCCGTTCCTCCATCCAATGATAATACATTTCAGCGTTGTAAAATTAAGTTAGACAGGTGTGTGACATAAGCGAAAAATCACTATAAGTATCAAATTGATAGAATTATCTCAACGCCACCTCCAGATTGGAGAGGATAGGATGGCAGCAACTCGACGATGGCAATTCAAGATTTGTCTAATCGGAGATGGGTATGTTGGGAAAACCAGTATCCGTCGAAAATACCTGGGACAGGGATTCAGGTCGAACTATATTCCATCACTTGGTGTTGATTTTGCGCAAAAGACAGTCATGTACAACGATGAAGAACCGGTTCGGTTGGTCATTTGGGACATAGCTGGCCAGCCCCAGTTCCAGAGTCTTCGTAAACGCTACTACGAAGGATGCAGCGGTCTGATACTGGGATATTCCGTTGTAGACAGGGAGTCTTTTGATAACGCTTCAAAATGGCTTGTCGAGGCCAAAGAGTTCATGGACAAGTTCCCAGCCCTGATAATTGTTGGGAATAAAATCGATCTTCGTTCGTATCATCCAAAAGAGAACATTGTTTCATACGAAGAAGGACTTGAATTTACCAAGAAGTTCAGTAAGACGCTGGACACCCCTGCTATCTTTATCGAGACCTCAGCCCTTACTGGTGAGAATATTGATAGAGCATTTGAGAAACTGACCAGGATGATGATTAATCCGGAGGAGTATCAGACCATAACTACTATGCATGAAGTGTCTGTAGGAACCCAAGAACAAACCCCAACTCCCGAGGCCAGCCCTTTTGCACTTACTGATTCAAGCGTAGAGCCTGTTGAAGAAACACCCACTGTTGAAGAGCCTGTGTTAGATAAAGATGATGAAGTAGCTCTTTCAATGACAGAGCTAATTGAACTGCGTGCCAAACTAAAGAAAGCAGAAGAGGAGTTCCGTGATTACTCCTTGGAGGTCGAATCTAAACTTCTCACTCTTAGAAACACCGTTCATGTCAAGAAAATAATGTACGAGCATCTGCGCCAACAGCTCACTCAGACCAGGCAGGAATGGGCTGATGCGTATGATGAACATGTAGAGCTAGACAAACAAAAGAAACTGGAAATAGACAACAGGTTAGATCATATTGAAAGCATCAGAAAGAAGATTGATGAGATTGAGGCATCTGTAAGAAAGAAAGTACGTGATCTGGAACTGGAAAAAAGATTAGATTGATTGTATTGAGTTTTGAACTGGTGAACTGCTTAGAAACAAATGGTTCAATCTGAAAGTACTTTAACCAGAGAACATCGGTCCATGCTCTGAGGAAAGTCACTAATCTTGTCAGACGAGCACCAAAAACCAGACGAGAGGATTATTCCAAACTCACAGTACGAGGGCAATGTGATTACTGTACTCAACCTCTCCTTGGTGACATTCCTAATCCTTCTAGGTCTTAGCATGGTCGCTCCAATTCTTCCTACCTATGCAGAGAGCTTTCAAGTTTCGTATACCCTTGTAGGCTTCGTCGTTTCCTCATTTGCTGTGACGCGAATGTTCCTTGATTTGCCAGCTGGTCTCCTTTCAAGGAGATTCGAAAAGAAGAGAATCATGATTTTTGGTCTTGTTCTTCTCTCAACTTCGTCCATTCTAGCAGGTTTAGCTCCGAATTATATCACACTAGTAATTGCGAGAATGATAGAGGGAGTAGGCTCTGCCTTGTATGTCACTACGGCCACTGTGTTTCTCGCACAAATATCTGGAGAAGAAAAGAGAGGACAATGGATGAGTTTGTACTTGGGAATGCTGCTTCTTGGAGCCATCTTTGGGCCTACATTTGGAGGGATTTTGGCTGATACTTATGACATACGTGCACCCTTTTTCGCCTATGCAATAATCACAGGGCTGGCTGTACTTCCAACCTTGACATTGCCTCAGTTAGCGAGTTCAGGGAATGGGCTCTCACCTTTGGGGATAGGGGGCATCGTACGAGACATGCGAGAAGTCCTATCGAATCCATCGTTCCTAATGGTCACGTTCGCAATTTTCACAATGTTCTTTCTACGAACCGGTGTACGAAGTACACTAGTCCCTCTGTTTGCAGGTAACAATCTAGGATTGGATTCAGGCGCTATTGGTCTAGTTCTCACGGTAGGTGGATTAACAACTGCACTTACAATCACACCCATTGGAAGCATTTCGGACAGAATTGGGAGGAAAATCCCTCTTGCACTGTGTCTTGTGTTGACTGCCGGAGTCACATTAGCAATTCCCTTCTCTACAGATTTACTGACTCTGTCAGTGGCCTTAGCGATATATGGAGCAGCTATAGGTCTACAGGGTCCAAGTGCTGCGTATGCAACAGATGTATCCCCTCAGGACAAGCTCGAGATTTCGATGGGACTCTACCGAACAATCAGCGACTTCGGTTTCGTTGTAGGACCTCTTTTACTTGGGTTCTTAGCAGACATCACAGCCACTCCAGTGCCTGGAGCATCACACTCAGGACTAATTGGGACATTCCCCTTTGTAGTGGCTTCGATTATTCTCTTGATGGCATTCTTAGTACTATTGAGAGCTGATGATCCAGCGAGAGATAGAATACAGAATGATCATCGACTGTCTGAAACACTTACATAACATGTAATTAGTCACATAATTCGCTCATTATCCAGAAAATATAAGCTGCTAGTATTACTACTCAGAACCAGATTCTTTTAAGCTGGCTAAACTAGAGTTGGTCTATGAAAGACTCGGATGCACGTGACGAGGAACTCAGGGAATTAATCACAGAAATCAGATCAGCTCGTTCTGAACCAAAGAAACTTGCGTTTCTACTGGAGGTGTACGAGAATGATTTCGGACTAGAAGCTGAGAAACGAGTTCTAGAGATTATCGCTGAAAACACAGAGAAGGCATGGGCGATGATTGCTGAGAAACGAGAAAAAAATGACATTCAAGGCATCTTAGATACACTATGGGGTTCCTTTGAAAAGGCAGGGGGAGAGTTCACAGTGGAGAGAACTGAAGACTCAGCACAGATTCATTGCACAAAATGCCCAATGGCTGATACATACCTGAAGATTGGAAAGCCCGAGTATGGATTGATATTTCACTGTAGTACTGACCCACACATTGTGGCTGGATTCAATCCAGAGATGGAATTTAGGATAACAAAGAGGCTCATGAGTGAAGATGAGTGTTGTGATCATTATTATCAGTTATAGGAACTGAACACAAGAATTTGTGAGGTGGGGATTTAGTTGGACAAATCCAAGACCCTAACATACTATTTGCACGTATTTGGATTTCTGAGTTTGACGGTCATTTCAATCGGCCCATATTTTCTTGGAGATGAATTACTATGGCAACCGAGAAATCTCCCAACGGAGATTATGATGAGTAGTATTTATTTCTCAATGGGGTTGGTGATGATACTCGCAGCGAAAAATCCCATAAAGCATAAGCTGTTCATTGATTTCTTGATTTTATCAAACATTATCCATTCATTGATCATGATTGTCTTTGCTCAGAATATCATTCAGATCATAGTGGATGCTGGATTGGTTGGAGTTATGGGAGTTCTGCCTTTGTTTTTCTATCCTTGGGGACTCAGAAACTTGTTCCAACCTCATTCGTCATGACTGCGTGGATAACTCCATCCATGTCGAGTAGTCGTGCTTGATTCCTGCTCTCCAAAATCCTCAGAATATCATGACTCTCAGCAAGCGCTAAGACTAGTGAACTTGAATCATAATCCCCATAGATTGTTCTTGATATCTCATAGACTGTCTTTGGTTTGGTTGTCAGCATATCTGCTGCTGTTCTGAATTTATCATCATATTCAGAGCGTAATGCTTCAATTCTTGATCTAATGTCAAATATCGGTTTTCTGTGACCAGGAAAAGCAGTGTAGTTATCTCTTGATGAGATACGGTCTAATGAATCAAGATAGGTCAGCATTCCTATCTTTTCGGGACTATCAAAGGATATGCTTGGATTTGAACTGATATCTCCCAGGATATGATCTCCACTAAACATGACCTGTTGCTCATCACACACGTAGCATACAGACCCCGAAGAGTGACCAGGGACCCAAACCGCAGTGATTTCACCAATGCCTGTTTTGAAAGTAGCCATGTCATTGAATGTACGAGCTGTTGGGACTGGCTCTCTTATCGACATGTAATATTCAACGAGTCTTTTTGGATCCAGTTTTTGTGCTTCATTCTCTGGAACACCAGATGTTGCTACTAGCCTCTCAAAAGACTTCATGTAAACCGCTGCATGCGCTTCATAGTTGACTAGAGCATTAGCGTCCCTATGGTGAATCCATACCTCTGTGGGATTGCCATGAACATGTTCTCGTTCTCTAACAAATGTCGCAGCCAGGCCAATATGATCAAGGTGACCATGTGTAATGAGAATCTGTTCAATATCCGACAAATCATACGACAGATTCTGAAGCGCTTCTTGAATTGATGCAAAACTTTCAGACGTCTTGGGGCCAGTATCAACTAGAGTGAGTGGTGAGCCTTCTATCAAGTAGCAGTTTATGCTTCCTACGGGAAATGGTGTAGGTATCTCAATTCTAGATACTCCATCGATTAGATCTGTCATGAATATTAAGACCAAGTGAAATGTCGGTTGTAATGGCAATATAAAGTGGGTTATTCAGACCTGTTTCTTGTTGTAAATCGATGTGACTACCTTTGGTGATATTACGCAAAAGAGAACGGGTACTCAACAAAGTGAGTTGGGAGAAAGTTCCTTGTTTTATTGGGTTCTTCAGTGTTACATGCTGTAACTTTGAAGCAAATTATGCGAAATAGTTGTCACATCGTATACTTTATAATGAATCTTGATTCATTATTAATTGGCGGTGCCGAAAGCCGCTAGCTCAAAATACAATTGAGAGAAGGTGTCAATGACGACGAAAGCTGTTTCTAAAGCAAGTGACATGATTCCACCTGAAGTAAAAGAGAATATGAGAGATGTAAAGCACAAAATCGTCGTCCTTTCTGGTAAGGGAGGTGTTGGTAAGACCACGGTAGCAACCAACATGGCAATGTCATTTGCGCAGAGAGGACTCAAGTCAGGAGTTCTCGATGTTGATATATATGGACCCAATGTGCCAAAGCTCTTGGGTCTAGAAGGGCAGCACCCACACGTAGAGCATAACAAGTTGTTACCAGTCGAGGGACCATTAGGGCTCAGAGTGATGAGCATGGGTTTTCTTCTTCAAAACAGTGATGATGCTGTTGCATGGAGAGGTCCACTGGTGGGAAAGGCTATTCGACAATTCCTTAGTGATGTCAAATGGGGCGAGCTGGATGTAATTGTTGTTGATTTACCTCCTGGAACAGGAGATGAGATTCTAAGCATCCTCCAGTCCATTCCCGAAATTGATGGTGTTATTATCGTATCAACCCCTCAGGAGGTTGCTGTACTTGATGCACGTCGAGCAATTCGACTTGTTGCGAAGATGGGGGTACCTATTCTAGGGATTATAGAGAACATGAGTGAGTTTGTATGTCCACATTGTGGTGAGTCATACAACTTATTCGGAGAAGGAGCAACTCAGAAAGCTGCCATGGAGTTCAGAGTGAAACATCTGGGGTCGTTGCCATTAGATCCAAGAATCATTAGCTTTTCTGACAGGGGAACTCCTTTCGTTGTGGAAGACCCAGAGTCTAAAGCTGCCAAGGCTTTCAGCGCAGTCGTTGACCAACTCAGTAAAACAATTGGTATTAGAAAGAAGCGGGGTGAGAAGAAATGAGAGGTGGATATGGACGCTCAGGTGGGCGAGGCCGTTGGCCAGGAAATGGTCCGTTCCGAAATTTGCCACCATGGGAGAGACCTGGCTGGCTCTATGGACCTGGTTCGTGTTGGTATATGGGTTATCGTCCTGGCGTTAGTTCTATAGTTCCAACATTTTCATCAGCAAATAACATTCAAGCGTTGCAGAGCCAAAGGAATCTCCTTGAAGAGCAAATTAAGAGCCTTCAAGACAGTCTGGAGAATATCGAGAAACGGTTGTCAGAGATCCAAAAGAAAGAGTAGGCATGATGTGTGCAGCATGGGATACACATATGGTCCAGTGACATCATGGCGCTATGGACGCTCTTTGGGGATTGATGTGACAAATCCTCCAAAAAAGTGCACTTTCAACTGTACATACTGTCAGTTAGGACCCACGAGAAAACAAGTAGCTGTACCGAGAGATGTTCAGGATTCATTACCTTCATCTCAGGAAATCCTCCAAGAGGTCTATAGGGTCCTAAGACGATTAGATTTGGAGTCTGTCGATGCTGTGACATTCTCTGGAATGGGGGAACCAACTCTAAATTTGGAAATTGGAGTTATAGCAGATGCGGTCAAAAGCGAGATTCAGAGCTTGCCCGTCATACTTCTGACAAACGCATCACTCTTGCCAAGTCCTGATGTGAGATCCAATCTCACTGGATTTGATATTATCTCAGCCAAGGTTGATGCTGGTGACGACGAAACATTCAGACGCATCAATCATCCAGCAACCGGTACTCCTGTATTAGACGAAATAATTGATGGCATCAAGAAACTACACAAACAAATGCATGGCACTCTAGCTTTGGAAACCATGTTGCTCCGAGGACCTAAGGGATTAACAAATGCAGAAGGACATGCTAGAAGGGCACTCATCGGGAGAATTCTTGAGATTAATCCGGATATTGTGCAGATCTGTACTCCTTGGCGTCCCTCTGCTGTTGAGGGTGTTCAACCACTCTCAGACACTGTGTTGTATGAATTTGGGATGGAGCTTAGTGAGCATCTTACTATGGAAAAAATATGGGTATATGGTGTTCACGATGCCCGGAATAAACCTGTCAATTGGAAAAGACATGATAAAATTGAGATTGAAGTCGTAGATTTACTTAGACGCAGACCTTGCAGAGTTGCTGATGTCACTGCCTCCATGGGGATACGGACACAACAAGTGAAACGTGTACTAAGTGAACTTCTCGAAAGTGGTAGGATATCAGAGGAGTCAATAGAAAACGAGGTCTTTTACAAAACAGTCTGGTCTTCAAAGGATTGAAGAGAGTAGTAAGACATGATCAAGAGTTGGTTTGGTTAAGTTCTATAGTATCGCCGTCTTGAATAATTTTCTCGGGCATTGCAGGAGCGTTATTGATGTAGCAATCCCCAACATCATCTGGTTTTAATCCCAGTCGATTCAGCAGACCCTGAAAGTGTTCTCCCTCAACATGCTCGAATAACAGGATTGCATTTGCTTCTGGGATATTACTCCTAACCAGCTCCTTGATATTTCCGTAGAGTAGAACTTCTATCATAGTAGTAGCTCTTGAGGCAGAACAAATAACAATTTGCATCCATCGAAGATAAAATGAGAGGGGCTCAAAAGAATGAGGATAGGGAAGTTTCCTGTTCGCCTAACCCAGTCAGATACTACTTCTTACCAAAAAGGAGGATTCACATCTCCCGAGGAAATCTTTTGCTTAGAACTATATAGAAGAGCTTATCAATATTTTCACTATAGTTAATTTTATGAGGTCTAAATGTAGCGCTAATGCTTTTATTGCACTGTCAGGCCCCCATCCGACCTATCTAGTCACAACAAACGATCCTAGGGATAATAGCAAAGCTGCGATTGCTGTGTCATGGGGTGCACCAATCTCAGTCAATCCTCCGTTGTTTGGAATCGTCATCTCGCCTAACAAGGCAAGTAACTCGGTAATCAAAGAAGCTGGTGTTTTCACTGTAAACATAATGTCGCTTGATTCAATTGATGAACTATGGTGGACTGGGACTCATACAGGTCGCCAATATGAGAACAAAATAACGGCCGCCGGGCTGACTGCTATACCTGGGAAAACTGACAAAAACGCAACGGCAGTAGCAGAAGCTATTGCTTCCTTCGAGTGTAAGCTGAAAAATGTGATTCCAATTGGGAATTATACCCTTTTCATAGGAGAGGTGGTTTCTGCAGATGCGAACGAGGACTACTTCGATGTCGAAAAGGGAACATGGATTCCAGAAAGAGCACGTCTAATCTTCCATCATGCGAATGACATGTTTCTAACTAATTGCTAGAAAGTAATAGCCTGTAAATGAGAGAGGGCCACCACACAAGCCGTCCATAGTCTATTGTGTACTATATTTGGCTGATGTTTCCACAAAGGTGACCTTTTTTGCGTAGAGGATTCCTGTATCTCCAAGAGTGTCGACTTCTACACAAACCTTTGCGCCTTCATCCAGAGTTTCAAATGCTGTATAACTCCCTATATCTAGTTGCATATACTCATCCTCAGATAACTGGATAGTTATGAAGCCAGTCTTCACTTCAGATTCTCCAAATGTTTCGATGAATGAAGCCACAATTGTACCTACGAATCTATGTTGCAATCAATCAACCTCATTTGTGATAATGGTCTAGAAACAGAGTCAGTAATGGTTATACTGTTCCCAAGAACTGCTGAATTTGATACTCGAACTCTCTTGTTGATACAACCACTTCTCTATTATGATCCTCTTCTCGAAGCTGGACTATGAC
>JBHLOX010000138.1:0-6862 GCA_048940045.1 Promethearchaeota archaeon | reverse complement strand
TTGAGCGGCAGCTTCTTCTTAGTAGGAGGCATTCAATGGTTCTTGGGCATTCTTGCTGCAGAGTCATGGTATGATGGATATAGTAGCCGCATTGACTATGTGAGTGAACTTGGGATAGGACCCACTGCGCTCATCTATAATCTCTCTGTCTTCCTATTGGGTGTGTTCATGGTAGTTGGAGCTTTCTTCTTGTACAGATCGTCAAAGAAGAAACTCCTTCCAATTCTATTGACTGTTTCAGGTATTGGTGCTATGGGTGTTGGAGTCTTTCCTGGGTATATGCAACCTATGCATAGCATTGCCACAATGTTGGCAATCATGTTTGGTGCATTCTCAGCAATGGCATCCTATACTCATCAGACCAGACCAATATCAGTCATATCATTGGTTCTTGGTCTAATGTCGCTAGTCTTGTCAATACTCTTCATTCCCTATCTTGGGCTTCCAACTGGTTCAACAGATACATTCATGGGAATGGCGAAAGGATCGCTAGAGCGATGGGCAATCAATCCAATCCTGGCATGGATTATTGGTTTTGGTGGATACCTGATGGGAACTGCAACCGGTGGAGATGAATAGAAAGAGATACGAAGGGGGCTTTGCAGCCCACCTTCGGAAACTAAAGCACTCTAGATACAGCGGTGTATCACTTCGGGTCCTACTTCCTCGAACTCCTTCTTGGACACCCACATCTTCTGGAATGTCTTCAGTGAGCCGAGAATGCTTCCACCAATCCAGACAGAGTACTGTCTCTCTGGAGGAGCAATGATTCGGACCTCGATGTTCTCTGGGACTAGCTCGGTGATCTCCTTGTGGAGTCTCTCCTTGAGTCCTGGGAACATGGTTGAGCCACCTGACAGTACGACGTTAGCGTATAGGTCACGCCTCAAGTCGACGTCACATGCCTTAATGGCATTGACAATATGGTCGTCGAGTGGCACGGTATCTAGACCAATGGCACTTGGGTTGAAGAACAGCTCAGGTGCCTGGAACCGTTCTGCACCAACAGTGATTACCTCACCATCTGGTAGCATGTAGGGCTTGTCAACACCAGCCTTGTCAGCAACAGTCCTTTCCCTCTCGGGATCAAGAGCTACGTAACATAGCTTCTCCTTAATGTCTCTGACAATCTCTTTCTCTGCACCACTCACAAAGGTGTAGCCCCTCTGTCTGAGTAGTCTGCGCAGATACTCAGTGATGTCCCTTCCTGCAAGGTCAATTCTCTGAATGGCGTGGTTGATTGAAAAGCCCTCATAGATTGGAACTATGTGGGTGACACCATCGCCTGAGTCAATGACCAGACCAGTGGTTCTTCCAGATGCGTATAGTGAGAGTACTGCCTGTGTGGCAACGTACACTGCGGGCACACCGAAGTTATCGAACATAACAGAGGCCATTCGTTCTCTGTTTTCTCGTGGGTTGAAAGGTGCCTCTGTGAGGAGCACCGGATTCTCGCTTGGATCGATCTTCAAGTCGTTGTAAAAGGTATACGACCAGATCTTCTCGATAGCGTCCCAGTCTTCTACGATTCCGTGTGCGATTGGATAGACCAGACGGAGTACACCACGGAGGTTGATGGCCTCTTCACCAATGTAGTAGTCACGTGTGTAGTGATCCACATCGGTCATGATTGACTCATATCGTGGATAACCAATCAGTGTGGGCCAGACGCTGCGTGGCTGATCTTCGCCGGCGTAACCGTTCTTGCTCAAACCAGTACCATTGTCAATGACAACGGGCTTTGCGCCAAGAAACTCGTCTTCAGCCATTTTTTTTCGGTCCTCGTTTAGTGATTTGTTAGTCAGCTCAGAGCTTTTGAAACTCTGTACTGACAATTTGGTATTGATGAGTATATTTAAGGCTACGTCCGATAAGTGTCAATTCTTTCGAAAAGTATCTGAAGAATATATATTATATCGTTAATTCGGGCTGTTTTTCAGCATTTCTGGGCGTTTATCTTCGATAAGTATAATAATAACCTACTCCCAATTACTAGCTAATATATCCGCGATTGGTGCTGGAAAATGCTCAGGAAACCTGTTGAAGATGTCATTCGTGAGGAGATTGAAACTGTCCGCGCTAGACGAATCATCCTTGACCAGCTTGAGGGAGGATTGATGACAGGAGCCGAGCTCCGAGAAAAGATTACTACAGACATCAAAGCCCAGATGGTGGCCGAAGGTGCCAGCAGGAAGGAGATTGCGAAAGTCAAAGTGACAAGCCCTAAGCTCTACCACAACACACGACGCCTTGAGGAGCTTGGAATCATAGTCAGTTGGAAGCAATCCCAGTACCGCCTTTTTGAGTTGGATCCACGAGCAATACACCCGGTTCGTAGGGCTCTTGGAATCTCAAAACCACTAATGTATGTTACTTCGCTGAATAACCCTGAGGACCAGCGTCCATTTGTTCAATGGTTGGTGAACAACCCATATTTCAATCCAAAAAAGCTGTTAGTCTTTGTTGAGGCTGTACATTGGACCCGTGGGGTTTCTCGAATCATGGACCGCTTCATCCCTGATGATGCATTTCGCGTATGGACAACCGAATGGAAAGAGGTCCCTGAGCAGGTCATGGGAGGAGATAAGGAGCTTGATTATGGGAGTCTACAGAAGACGTATGAGTTCCTTGAGAACGAGATCCTCAACCATCTACAAGATCACGATGTAGTGTTTGATTTAACGTTGGGTCCACCCCTCATAACATTGGCTATGTCAAAGTTGGCAACCGAATATTCCACAACGGCATTCCAGGTTTCCACATATGATGCTACTGGTGCTGAGGTCAGTTACTATTGAAGGAAGTGTCGCTTTGAAAGATGACGTTTCAATCCCAGCCTTGTCTTGGAGCCCACTGCACATTGAGGACAGACTTGAGCTCCTGTCAAAGACAATTCGGAATTCTCAAATTGAAGTCCCAATGAACAACACAAGACTGCTGACAAAACTGGACAGATGGCTTCAGGAGATAGAAACAGTTCAGAAAGGACTGAGAAGAATAAGAGAAGAACTTGTACCGACTTTGGAGAAAAAACTCGGGTTATCTTTTGAGCACAAAGAGCTCTTCCAAGTGGCTATGTTTCAACCGAGTACGAAGAATCTATTCATGGAACTAGAAACTCAGTATCGTAGGAGTAAGAACAGTCCTCTCGACTCGGAGGAATATGCGGAGTTAATTAACCTCAGTGAGATGGCGAAGGTCCTAGCACTGGTAGGTGATGCTGTAATCTCGTCAGCAGTGCTGCAACATCTGTGGGAACCACACTTAGGTGACGCAGGGAAGATCACACAGAGAAAAGCAGAGATTGTGAGCAATGAGCATATGGCGAAACTCTGCGACAAATGGGGGCTCTATGAGTATCGCATTCATTTCGACCCGGACACCGCTAGCAAATCAGAGATTGACCATGACAAAGGCACTCTCTTGGAAGCAATCTATGGTATCATATACATAGAACATGAATACAAAAGAATAGTTAATGTTGTATCACACCTGATTAATATTCAGTGAGGTCATACTCATCTTCCCTATATGTGGGAGTATCAGACACGGGGAAAGTCTTATCGAAGCGTTTGCGAACCTTTTCTGAAATGCTGAAGTCAGCATACACTCTTACAGAGGGTATGGTGCGAGATTGTTGTTTTAGAATTTGCATGAGTGGGCGACCTTCTTTGGTTTCATCCAGACTCACGATGTCAAATCCCTTTTCTCCACCTACAAGAAGTGGTATTTTTCCAAGTGTTGTTTCACCTAGAGGTGGTGAAACCACATCTATCACGACACTTCCTTGCTCTTCAGCCAACTCATCCTCCGCCTTAATGAGTTTGGGGATATCATGAAGCATTTCTCGAAATTGATTCTGTATATCTTTTTCAAAGGATGCAATAGGACGAGATAATACTACTTTGAACAGTCTTCGGTAACGTATTCGGGCGGCATACTCACGCACAAAATCAATCTCAGAGTTTTCCAGCCATCTGAAGAGGTCACCATCTGTCATACGTGTAAAGAATCCAACACATTCGTTCTTCGATAGGTCCTCCTCTTGCATTCTGAAGTAAGTTGCTTTGGAGATCATAGCTTCAGCAAGTTTGACAGCATGGTGCAAATACAAATCACTGAACATCCAGTTCCTGCTTAGAATCAAAGCTTCGAGAGAGTGGATTGCCTTAAGCATGAATGCACGGATGTATTTGCCAGCCCTGTTCTTGACAACGCGATTGGTAAGCATCACTCGTTCTGCGGGGAATATACCAAGCTGAACACCGCTGAAGTGAGCATCTCTAATGAGATAGTCTGTCTTGTCAATATCAAGAGGGTGGTCCAGAAACTCAGAGAGGAGTCCTATGATAGGGTCTTTTCCGCGCCTTCGAAAGATGTTGATGACATCATTAGGTTCAATGTTGTTCTGTGCGAGAACATCAGTGATACTACTATTCAATATCAGGAATTCACCAAGGTCTAGATGATCGAGTCCTATCCACGCATCCAGAGCATACTCAATAGTGTGACTGGTTGGAGGATGACCGATGTCGTGAAGCACTGCTGCAGCTCTGAACAGTTTCTGATGGTACTCGTCAAGAAGGCGGGAAAATGGCACGAAGCATGCTGTGTTAAGGTCATCGCAGTAGTTCACAACTCGAATGGATTTCTGAGCAAGGAAATTGGTGCCAATACAGTGTTCGAACCTTGAATGTGTTGCACCAGGATAGACTAAATGAGCAGGTCCCAGCTGTCGCACATATCTAAGACGAAGCATCTCCCAGGTAGAGATGATGTCAAGCTCCCAAGGTTCAAGGAGTATCGCACCATGAACCGGGTCTTGAACTGCCTTTTGGCGAGTATGTTTATCCCCCATTTTGATGAAACGATTATGGTCTTCAACAGCCTTCTGGATGCGTTTCCAGTTTGTACCTTTCTTCTTACGAGCCGCTTCAATCTCAGCTTCTCTCAACCCAGTCAAACGGATGAGCCTAATGACATCGCTATCGAGATCGTCTGGCATAACTTGGTTGACTCGGTGCGGGTATATAAGCCATCACTAACTCAATTTCCGAGACCGTTTCACATGTTCTCGAGCGGGGATGTACTCCAAAGTATTTTCTTTTTTCATAGCCCGACAGTACTCATTGGGATTACAATACCCCCAACGACGCATCATGTTGCAGGACGTCGATCCTCGGGCTTTGTAAAAAGGAGCAGCAATGAGGTTTGTTTTTGACAGATAGGTTGCCACAGTCTTGATACTCTTCTTGGCAAAGGCTAGTCGTATGCACGGAGGGGATCTTTCAACTATCTTCCATTTTATCAGTCTAAATAGACGATACCAGAGAAGACACTTTTTCGCTACATATAACAGATCACACTTTGGACATGTCTTGCTATGAATGGAGAGCTCACAAAGCTCATCTCGACTCTGCTTCGTTAGACCTGGGCCTCTGAGGAGATGGAACTTTATCTGTGCAAAGAGTTCAGGTGTGAAAGAACCAAACTCCTTTGTGAATTGGAGTAGTTCCTCGGCAATCGTCTGTGAGTCTTCAACCCAGAGTTCCGCATCCATCTCTGGAGGAGATTTCTTCTCATTCATAACATAATCATGTTCAGCAAAGGTAGTCTTAAGCTCATCAGTTCCGAGTTTCTATTGTTTGTGTTGCTAAGTAGTTGACCTTGATGGAATAAGTTTTAATTATGACGAGCTCCCCCAGCTTCTTCAACCTAGAGGACGCTCCAAATGACCAAGCTTGAAGTCATCTCAAAAGTATCTTTCAAAGAAGTCATCACATCTGTTGAGCTTGTTGATTTTTCAGGAGACGGAAGAGCGAACCCTGTTGTGTCTACGCTCAACGGGGACGTGATAATCTATGACATTGAGGGAGGAGATAAGGCAAAGGCAAATGAGATTGGCAGGGTTAGCGAACTACCTCCCCTAGCTGCAATGGGGATTGGAGATGTGATCGGAAACGGGCAACCGGATTTTGTGATTGGAGGGCTTGACAATATCCTACGAGTTCTTGTCTACATGGATGATGAATTGAGAGTCATGGCAACAACGCCATTGGGTAGTCTTCCTACAGCTATAGCTGCCCTGAATGTCTTGAGTGATGATAGATCAGAAGTCGTTGTTGCTACAACAGATGGAAATCTACGTTGCTATGGCTGGTATGATGTGGCTTTGGATAAACTTGCACACAAAGTGTTAGAACGGCCTATCTTCTCAATCCAGCCTTTGCACAGTAAAGGGCTTCCCTTCAGTCGTTTTGTCTTTGGAGATGATTCTGGCTTTCTCTTCGTCTATCAATATGCAGATGACAGACTCCATGAAAGAGCTAAGATTAGTGCAGGTGGAGAAATTGGACTAGTAGCATCTGGAGATATGACAAAGGACGGTAATTCGGAGGTCGTTGCCGTTTCAGATGGGCGCAATCTTAACCTGTATGGGATAGTGAGAAGCACTATGGAGAGACATGATTCAGTCAAGGCTCCAAAGCCTGTAACATCCATCAAGATTGGCAACTTTTGGGATGATGGAAATGGCCAGATAATTTCAAGCCACTCAAACTCAACAATCACGGTTCTTGGGTTTGTAGGGAGAAGAATTGTAGAAGACACATCTCTAAAGACATCAAGGAAATCTACAGAGTCCCATGTGGCCATAGGGGACATTGATGGGGACTCTCGCCCCGAGCTTGTACAAGCAGTTGGATCTGACCTCTATCTCATAGATGTTCTAGAGGAGTGACTGAATCTAGTCAAGTTTGGGCAGGAATACTTCATTTGGTTGAAGAACCTTGATTGTCTTCACACTTGTTTTTGCTTCAATCTTGGGTACAACATTCTTCTCTACCCAAGTCTTGACATTTGA
>JBHLOX010000137.1:0-6962 GCA_048940045.1 Promethearchaeota archaeon | reverse complement strand
CAGGTTGTGCGTCGATTGACGGAATGTTATTCCATGTGTGTAGAAGTGTTGTGTCAATAGACCATTGCGATGCAGTTGAGTCCCCGGTATCAAGTCCACCTCTGAATCGTATTGTGAATGTAGAAGATGTGAGCCAATTCTTCACACTGATGTTATTCCAAGCGTTAGCTTGTAAGTCAAGAAGTAGATTTTCCCAGCTAGCCCCATTCCAAACATCAATCACCAAATCTTCTGTGTCTGTGTTTCCTGCATAGATACAAAGGAATTCATTGTTGTTGTCAAACGAAGCTGTGGTCCATTGAACCTCCAAATCAAGTTCATAATTGTATGTTTGGTCTGACCAGGTGTGGAGTGTGATAAGATCAATTTCCCATGATCCTGACTCGACATCATTAATGGCTTTTGCTCCTCTAAGCCTAATTGTATATGTCGTGGAGGTTAGATCAGTAGCTGTGAGATTTACCCAGCCAGATGAAGTGATCTCTCCCAATTGAGTCCAGCCGCTACCATCCCAATAACTTACATTGAGAGCTTCAGTTCCTCCAATCGTTCCAATATTGATACACACTTCCTCATGACCTTCATCGTTGTCTGCAGAACTCCAGCTATACTCAAAATCAGCTTCATAGTTTGTTACCTTGGGGGAACTAACACCGATTCTGAGATGGTCCGCATATACATAATCAGCACCACCACTCTTGTATAATACGATCATTATGCGAAGAGAATCCACTTGATCCTGCGTGAGTGTTCCAGAGATTTGAAGTACATCGTATTGTTGTGCTGTGTGTTGAGCGACTCTTCCTATGAGTGTACCCGGTCCTCCAGATGTATCATAGTATACATCAAAACCGTCATCGCCAGCTCCGTCCGAGTTCCAACAATAGATTGACACATTTACAGTTAGATCTCCTGTCAATGTTGTATTGGGGAATTGCCACCATCCTCCTTGAGAACCTGGTGTCTTTGTGCTCACGTAATTAGTTGGATAATCCTGAATGTCTAGGTATGGAGTTGTACCAACAGTGGTCAGACTGGATTCTGCAAGTCCATCATATTGATTTGTGTCAAGCCATGTAGATTGATAGGGATTGCCTACATCCACCTCCTGAAGTACCATATATTGGGAATCAAGAGAGATTCCCTGTGCATTTGTAGGATTTGATTCTACACCTACATCAGGTGATGAATCAATATCGCTAACATAACTGTCATAATCATCCTCCACATTTGTAGGAATAGACTCAGTATTTTCTTCAACGAGTATATCGAACACTGCATCAGGTCCAGCTTGCTGATTCACAAAATCAGTATGGGTCCCTAAAGACCCTAGACCATCAACATCTGAAAGATTGTTTTCCACAAATTGTTCAACCGATGAAGATAGAATGTAGTTCCTTTGATATCTAACGAATCCCGAGTCAGTATTTTGGGAGTACGAAACTTCGCTACAGAAGCTTAGTAGCAGGACCACCATGCAACAAACGGAAATGCAGATTGTTGGCCCTCTATTCTTCATTGATATTATTCCTCTATCAGTGGATTCGGATATGCTCTTGAGGGAATTCGATAATACATTTCACATTCAGCTATGGTGCTTAGGGGAATGGACTCTGGATATGGTTGACTGATACAGATTGCTTTACGAATTTCCCTCCCAAAATGTGATGGTCTTGTTAGCTTATTTGTCTTACTTCACTCATTCTATTTTCAAAAATAAGAATTTGTTGTCAAAAATGAGAAAGATAGGCAATTTTTCTGGAATCCTCAGTTTCTAACAGATCTGATGCAAAAACGTCTAACTAAGATGTACCCTTCATAATATCTGCAATATTACCAAAGAAGTGATCAAGTGTCCTGCTCTTCTCCATATAGTTCTCTATTTTGGAAATCAGGATTTCATCTTCCTCATAACCACCAATGGAGTCAGTGGCCACTAACGAGTGTATCTCTTCGTTAAGGTCAAGGATGTTCTTTGAAGTTCTGAGTATGTGCGAGAGCATCCTAACAAGAATTCTTGAGTTTTCGATACTCCGGATGTTCAAAACCTGACTGTAGAATAAGAACTGCAACCTGTCTAGAAGCTCCATCTTACCAACAAGATCAATCAACGATTTTGGTTCATTCTGTTCTACTAACTTTTCGTGTTCAGCTTGCCAGTAATACTGGTCTTCGAGAAGGTTAACAAGGTAAGCCTGCACAGTCTCGAAATATGGCGTGGATTCATCAATCTCCTCGAGCTCCATCTCTGTGAACTTGATTGCTACCTTGAGGGAGAATTCGTCGAGATATCGTTTGATTGAAGCCTTATCCTGCGAGAGGACGAGAGCAAGGAGAATTCCATAGATACAGGATGCACAGTCTACAGTTATCTCAGTCGGTCCAAGTGCATAGAGTCTGATGGACTGCAGTAACATGGTTGATGTTATGTCCTCTTTGTGGATTCGAATCTTGAATCCTTGTGAGGAGCAATAGACACAACCATCATGAGTATAGATCGATGAGTAGCAGGTCCGTCCATCACCAACCTCAAACTGCTTCACTAAGTCCAGTGTAGCATCTTGGTTGAGAATGTCTGCTGCAAAGATTGAGTGTTCAATGTCATTGAGACTGTCATCATTCACACAGATCAGTTCGCCCTCAAAGTCTTTGAAGCAAGGGCAGAAGTTGTAAATCGTGACTTCTTTCTCCAGTGTCATGTCCTTCCACGTTCACCTGCTGATTAAACGCATTTGGAGTATATCATCAAGGCATAAGACCGTTTTTTGTGTCTATTTGCATGTCCTTCTGAGTCAGATCCTTCTATATCGAATGAGTTTCTTGTCCGATTGCTTCCGCTTAAGTTAAGTATCAGAGATGCAAGTGTGCTACAGTTGATTATGATGAAGACAGGAGAGGAATACCTACAAAAACTGTATCAGATGAAACCTAATGTTGTTATCAATGGTGAAACGATAGGTCGTGATGATCCGAGGTTGCAGTCCGTTGCGAAGGTCATGGCAATGACCTTGGATAAAGTCGACGACCCTGATTTCGAGGATCTATTAAAAGTGGAATCCAAGGAATATGGCACAATCAATCGCTTTACGCACATCCATCAAAGTATCGAAGACTTGCTTAAGAAACAAGAGCTCACTCGGAATATATGTCGTCTAACTGGGGGTTGCGTCTTCCGTTGTATGGGTATTGATGCAATGAATGCATTATCCATCATCACGCATCGAGCAGAGGCTATGACTGGTCAGCCCTACAATAAGAGATTCAAAGAATATCTGAAGTTCTGGCAAGAGAATGATATTGTTGGTAGTTGTGCACAGACTGATGTAAAGGGAAATCGAGCATTGAGACCTCATCAGCAAGCTGACCCTGACCTTTACCTCCGTGTTGTTGAACACCGAGATGATGGAATTGTCGTCCGTGGTGCTAAGAACCACATCACAGCTGCAGCTGTCGCAGAAGAGATTATAGTATTACCAACTAGGTTCCTAACACCAGAGGAAGATGAGTACGCTGTTGCCTTTGCACTTCCTGGAGACTGGGATGGCGTGAAGCTCGTGACTCGTGCATCCAGTCATAAGCGCGAATACTATTCATGTCCTTCTGGTGATTTTGGGGACGTTGAGAATTTCATTATATTTGATGATGTCTTCGTGCCAAACGACCGCGTGTTTCTTGGTGGTGGCAAAGGTGAGCATGCATTAGGAGGATGGGCTGCACTTTTGTTCGCACTATATCACCGACACAGCTATACCGGGTGCAAACCAGCGAGCTCTGAGATTATTCTAGGGTTCAGTGCACTAGTGAGTGAGTACAGTGGCATAGAGGATAAAAAACATGTCCAGTCGAAACTTGCTGATTTGATCAGCGTGGCAGAACTTGTCTATGCTGCTGGAATCGCAGCCGCTCATAAGGCGACAAAGGATGACTCAGGAACCATGATTCCAGATGCAGTGTTCTGCAATGTTGGTCGAAAACACGCAGGTAAGAACTATTATCATGAGCTCGAGATTCTTGCTGACCTCTCAGGAGGTTTACCTGCTACACTTCCTCACGAGGCAGACTTCTATGATGAAACAATCGGACCATTCCTTCAAAAATACATCAAGCGAAAAGAGGATGTTGAATCTGAAGATGTGTACAAGCTCTATCGGGTTCTTTCCGATATGTTATGCTCCTCAATTGGAGGTGTTACAGCTGTGGCCGGTATACATGGAGGTGGAAGTCCTGCCATGGAGGATGTAGCTATCCTGAAGCAATATGATCTCGATTTGAGGAAGAAGATTGCAAAATACCTCGCTGGTATCTGCGAAGACTAACATCGCAATCAGACCGAAATCATTCATATTAAAATGCACAAAATCAGAAAATATTTTCGAAAATGAAATATTACAACATGAAAAATGATGAGATTAAAGAAACTAGGATTCGAAAATTAACCAATACTTAAATACCGCCTAGCATGTTATTGATGAACACATCTCATTAATGAGGAGAGATGAAGGAGAGAAATCTATGGAACAAAAGCAGATTGTCGCCGTAGTTCTCATAGTCATTGTAATTGGAGCAATAGCTGTTGTAGGCTTTATGTTCCTGCCTGCAGCACCTTATGGTGCGTTAGTAACAGGACAGTTAGTAACACCAGGCGCCCCAGCTGGCACTCCAAGCGATCAGATTATCAAAGTAGGACTAATAGGTGATACGATTGGTATCACCGGCGAACATAATTGGAAAGGTGCCTATATGGCCTGCGATGAGATAAACACTGCAGGTGGCATTGAGATAAACGGCACGACATACTATTTCGGACTTGTAGCTGAAGACACGTCTGAAGAAGAGCCTCAGCTCGATACAACTAAAGGGACTGCAGCCGTAACGAAGCTCATTACACAAGATGGAGCCCAATTCATTATGGGTGGATTCAGGTCTGAAGCGTTGCTGTCGTACCTGGAACTTGTAATGGATGAGGAAATGCTCTTCCTTGACACGGGAGCTGCTACTGATATATTCTGTCAGAAAGTGGCAGGCGGCCCATGGCCACAAATTTCTGGACCGGATGTTGTGTCTGATTATGACAGATACAAGTACTTCTTCCGCGTTATGCCAATTAATAGCACATCTCTGATAACATCGTTGTTCACGTACTGTGTGTACCTGAAGGGCTTCTTGAATGCAACACAAGGACTCAACGTGACCAGGGTTGCACTTTTGCGTGAAGACCTCGAATGGACTGCAGCGATGCCTATTGTCATGACTCTTAAACTGCCGTCGATAGGTATGGAGATGGTTGCAGATGTTGCGTTCCCACCCGACGCTGAGGCGGCTGACTTTACTACATATTGGAACCAGATTCAGACTGCTGATGCTCAAATAACAATACCAGTCCTCTCGGGCCCGCTCGGAATCCTGATGACCACGCAATATGCCGCGGTTCAGCCAAACTGTTTCTTAGTAGGTATCAATGTACAGGGACAACTTGACAATTACTGGAATAAGTCTGGTGGTGCTTGTCAGTATGAAACAATACTCCAATCAGTCCATAAAACAGCCAAGTCTCCAAAGACGATTCCATTCTGGGATGACTTCATTGAACTCTATGGTGGAGAACCACTCTACACAGCTGTAGGTGCCTATGACGGCTTGCATATATTGGCACAAGCTATTGAAGATGCTCAATCATTGGTTTCAGCAAACATAGTACCCTATTTGGAGGCGATTAACACCGATAGTCCTTATACAGGGGTGGGTGGTGTAACTGCCTTCACTTACACACATGATCTGTTTGCGAGTCAATCCTTTGGCTATACACTGCTTTGTCAGTGGCAGGCAGGCGGAACTAAGGTAGTTGTTCCAACAGGAGGTTATATTTACCCAGCCACTATCGAAACAGGTTCACTGACGTTACCTCCATGGGGAATCAACGCGTAGTTGTCAACACAGAAATTTTTTGAGAAAAAACTCCCCCCTTTTTATAGGGGGGATGTTTCCTATTTTGAAAGAGCTCCTAAACATATGATATGATAAGAGGTTGATGATAGTGATTGTGGAAATACTGATCTATGGTACGATACAGGGAGCCCTGCTAGCTCTCCTTTCCTTGGGCTTCTCTCTGGTATATGGAGTAGGCGGACTGCTGAACTTGGCTCATGGAGCATTCTTCCTCATAACAGCTTACATGATTTATTGGATGATTACCTTCTTCGGATTCGGATTCTGGATAGCCGCGATTATTAGCCTAGCAGTGGTCGTAGGAATTTCTGCAGTTGCATATCTCGGCCTTATGAAGCCATTGCAGGAATCTCATATTGGCATCGTTTTGGTTACATTTGCATTGGCATTTTTCTTCGAGCAATTAGTGAGATTCTATAGTACACAAACATACTATATTGTCCCACCAGTACCTGGAATCATAAACTTCTTTGGAGTTAATTTTCAAGCTCAGCTTCTTGCGTTGGTTATTGGATCGGTGATACTAGTCACGTTAGTGACTCTCTTCATCAATAAGTCAAAGATTGGCAAGACTATCAGAGCTGTGTCTCAAGATGTGGAAGCAGCTAAACTTGTGGGAATTAACACTGACATGGTTCTAATGACAAGCGTAATGATATCAACACTACTTGTGGGGGTTGCTGCAATCCTATACGCTCCAGGGAATTTCCTTGCGCCGCGAATGGGATGGGGATATCTATTGCTTGCATTTGCAGTGACAATCTTTGGTGGAATGGGGAGTATCCCTGGCAGCATACTTGGAGCATTCATACTTGGATATGCATCCTCATTCACTGATTATGTCATAAGCCCCTCATTATCATCAATCATCCCCCTTGTAGTGATTCTAGTTATGCTATTGGTAAGACCACAAGGACTCCTAGGAAAGAAGGAGCTGTTTTAGCATATGATGGGCATTCAGGTTGATCTTCAGTCTCTTACTGATCGTTTCAGAGCATGGGCACGAACATTCCGGG
>JBHLOX010000136.1:0-6990 GCA_048940045.1 Promethearchaeota archaeon | reverse complement strand
TTGCGTACTGTCCATCAATCTGGACGATGGATCACATTACCATCGTGGTCTATCATGCCTGCTTTCCGCATTGCAACTCTGACCCAACCCATGGACGACTCGAGACCTGGATCACGCACTAGAGCAAGCTTAGCAAGTCGAACTGCCTCCTCCCATCGTTCCAGCTCGTAGTTGACCTCTGCCATATTGGCAATGGCTAGTGGCTGTCGCTTCTCCCTCTCAAGAGCCTTCTCAAAACTAACAAGAGACTCCTCTAGCAGTCCTAGGTTTCTGAGCATCACTCCCATATTGAAGTGTGGAATGGGATTCTTTGGATCCAATTCCGCTGCAGTATCAAGGAGAGCCAATGCATCTACTGTCTGTGGACTATCTTTTGTGGGAGTTTCTTGCACCTCCATAAGGGCCACAGCGAGGGTGATGTACGCATTGATGTACTCTGGGTTCTTTTCGATGATCGCTCTGAGTGCTGTGATCGCCTCTTCTGCTCTCCCCTCATTCAACATTCTTGCTGCATTTCTATAATCCAGATCCTTTGAACGTCTGAAGAGCGGCATCCTACAACACTATCCTAAGAACTCCGTTTTGACTCTTAAGTCATGACCTATTTGCAGTATAACCTAAATGAAACTAGAATGCAAACTTTAGCAAAATGAGATGATAGGGCCTCTCGGCCCTCATCATGTTCGTAGCCCTGTTAATTACTCTTCTTTCTTCTCTGCCACTTCTTCTTCATCGAAGTCGAAGTCCTCAAGTGGCTCTGGAGCTGGAGTGGTGAGCATTGTCCAGCCAATCCACATAGCAATGACCATGATCAGAACCACGCCCAAGTAAATCGGTAGTTGTACCAGAAAGGCTGGGCTTGGATTGAATAGTGGCGCAAAAGCACCAAATGTATCGATAACCCAGGTCTGAAGGTCTGGGAATAGCTGAAGTATGACTAGCCCCCAAGTGTAATATATTAGCACCAGCAGGGCGATGATGAAGATAAGGGCACCAATTACCTTTTCTTTTCCGATCGTGATTACTCTCCTCTATTTGTTAAAGGAACTATTTCGGTAAGCGCTTGCTCACTAATAAAAGGATTACGTAGGCACCCATCAACGTCAGCTGAAGATGAATGACAAGGACAGATACATGAACATGAATCGGCATTTTTTTGGGGCGGCTTAACAGGAGAAAAACCAGCAGTTTGCTGGTTTGAAGGTTATGACCGTGAGTGGAATATCATCAGACCTTGAGTTTCGAAAGTGGATTCTTCAACAGCCAGAAGGAAAAACACTGCTCCGATGCTACCAGTGTGGAAGATGTACTAGTGCATGTCCTGTTGCAGCCGTTGATGAATCCTTTAATCCTCGTCTCTTTCTTGAGAAGCTTATTTTGGCTGACGAAACACTGGCAGAGGAGCAATTGATCTGGACATGCCTGACCTGTGAACAGTGTGAGGTCAGATGCCCTGAACATGTGAAAATACCAGAGATTCTGGTCCTTGCCAAGGTAAGAGGATTAGCTTCAGGCAATACACCTCAGACTGCACTGGATCGGGCACGAGCAATCCTTTCTGAGGGACGCACAATCCTCGTTAGCGAACCTATGCTCAAGACACGTGATAAGATGGGACTACCTAGTCTTGGGACTCCTCCAACACAACAGCTGAGTAGAATTCTCAAGGAGTTGGGTACTGTTGAACGGGTTGATTCCGCTGAGTCTAGATATGGGGGTGTAGGAGATGAGTAAGACGATGGAATACACCTATTTCCCTGGGTGTACTATCCCCTTCAGACTCCCACACTTCGAGCTCACCATGAGGGAGGTCCTGAAAAAGCTGAATGTTGAGCTAATAATGGACGAGGGGCACACATGTTGTCCTGAACCCACCACATTCCCTGGCGTAGACATCGAGGCTTGGCTGACGGTAGGAGCACGAAACATCGCGGTGAGCGAATCTAGCAGTCGAGACACAATGGCTCTATGCAGTGGATGCTTCCACACTTTGTCTGTAGTGAAGCACACTCTACAAACAGATGAGGATGTCCGAGAACGGATAAACAAGAGACTGAAGAAAGTTGGAATGCAGGCTACTGGGGATGTTGCTGTAAAGAACATACTTCATGTGCTTCATGAAGATGTGGGCTTGAAACAGATTGCGAAAAAGATAACGAGCCCCCTCAAAGGCCTCTCCCTTGCCACTCACTATGGATGTCACCTTGTTAGACCTCTTGAGGCAACTCATATGGATGATGCAGAGAACCCAAGGTGGCTAGAGGACATAATCGAGGTGACCGGTGCAGCTCCTGTGGACTATGAGGATAAGATGGCTTGTTGTGGTGCCCCCATAGGACCGTCTGACGAACCGAAGTCATTCAAAATCACAGCCCAGAAACTCCGGAAGATAGCAGATGCAGGCGCAGATGCAATTGTTCTGATCTGTCCCACATGCTATACACAACTGGAAACGCAGCAGAAAAAAGCTCTCGAGTTTCTAGAACCAGAATTCAGTATGCCTGTCCTATACTTGGGAGAGATGTTGGCCATTGCAATGGGTATGACAGACCTCGTGACTAGTAATTCAAGGAGATATCATCGAGTGAAGATTCAACCTTTGCTCGAGAAATTGGGGGTTGGTAAGTGATGGCAAAGACAGTTGTCGTGGTTGGTGCTGGAGTGGCTGGCATTCAGGTTGCCCATCAGCTTGCTGACCTGGGGATGAAGGTTCATCTTGTGGAAAGGGAGGCGACTGTAGGGGGTCTCTCGACCCACCTTGGTAGGGTCTTTCCAACTGATGACTGTGCCCTCTGTCTTGATGCTTGCGAGGAGTTACACAGCGGTAAGCACCGCCGCTGTCAGTACAGATCCCTACTCGGTACGCAGAAAGGACTGACACTTCATGCCTTGACTGATGTCAAATCCATCAAGAAGAATGGCGGTAAGTTTTCTGTATCACTCCGAACCCAACCACGATTCATTTTACCGGACAGGTGTGTTGTGTGTCTGGAATGCATCAAAGTATGCGATGTTGAAGTCCCGGATGAGTTGAATCTCGGTAGAAGTAAACGAAAAGCTATCTACCGACCAATCCCACAGGGTGTTCCCCTTATCCCTGTGATTGACATCGAGTCGTGCACCAAATGCGGAAAATGCCTGGATGTCTGTGGAGTTGATGCCATAGACCTAGAGCAGAAACAAAAGAATCGCACCGTGAATGCTGATGCAATTGTCTTAGCTACTGGTGTGGATGAACGAGATCCAGTAGTGCTGCCAGGATATGCATACGGTGAATGTGATGATGTCCTGACCCAACGAGAGCTAGCACGTCTTCTTGACCCGGCTGGTCCTACAAATGGAACTGTCCTCACTGCAGCTGAGAAACCAGTGGGGTCTGTCACAATGATTCTCTGTGCTGGGAGTAGAGACCTGAATGCAGTTGAATACTGTTCACAGGCTTGTTGTACATACAGCATAAAACATGCAGTGATGCTGAGAAATCTGGGAGTAGATGTCACGATATGCTACATGGACTTGAGAGTTCCTCCTCACAGTCAACACTATCTCGATCTCGCAAGAGACCTTGGCGTCAAGTTTGTACGAGGAAAACCAGACCATGTCAAAATTCGAGAGGGAAGTCCTGTGACCATTGTAGAGGACACCGAATCTACGAAACGCCATGAGATTGAGTCAGACCTTGTTGTACTAGCCTCTCCACTTGAACCCCTCGCTTCTCGTGAGGAACAATTCGCTTCAATGCTCGATCAATATGGATTCATTTCCCAACTTGGTTCCAAAAAGGGAATCTATGCCTGTGGAACATCAACAGGACCTGCAGACATCCCTACTAGTGTGACTGAGGCAAACTCTGTGGCTTTGCAAGTGTACATGGACTTGGAGGGAGGTGTATAGATGAAGAAGCTGTTTCTCTGCACATGTAACAACACGCTCAATCATACTTTGGACTTCTCCAAGATTGAGAAGGGATGTGCAAAGTTCTTCGATACCATAGACACTGTCAACAGTCTATGTCTGCATGATGGTCTTGCTAGGCTCAAGCAGAGCGTGTCAGATGATGACAGAGTGGCGATTGGAGCATGTACTGATCAAATAATTGGTTTCCCAGTACAACAGACTGTCAAGCGTGCCCTCATTTCATTTGTCCCACTCAGGGAACATGTAGCATGGGTTCACCATGAGGAGAGCAAGTCTGCAACAAACAAAGCGATAGTTCTGCTAGCAGATGCCGCTGTGAAATTGGACCACATGGAGGCTCCGACTGAGTTCAGTGAGAATATGATCGGAGATGTTCTTGTTATTGGGGGTGGGATAGCCGGTCTAAAGGCAGCCTCAGATTTACATCGTCTAGGCGTGGGAGTGACTCTCCTAGAACCTGTGGGTCAGAATGATGACAAGTACCATGAAACCTCCCTGTTCATGGATGGAAGTGATGTTCTTGCTGAAGAGCTCAAGACCCTTCGAAAATCACTCTCTGGTGTCAAACAAATTCAGGGATCTGTTAAAGAGACTGAGGGTCAATTGGGATCATACGATATCACATGGGAGGACTCAGCAGGCAATTCGAATTCACATGATTTTGGAGCAATCATAATAGCCACCGGCAATCAACAGTATCTCCCCCGTATTGCGAAGAAGTGTCGCTATGGTAAATCTGAGAGGGTCGTGACCTTACAGAATTTGATTACCAGACCAAGGAAGAAGACTGCTAAGGAAAAATCGACCATCTTAGTTGTGACTGATCCGGATCTCCATATGCATCCGGTCGAGGGAAGTCACCTCTTGAGATCATCTGAATTCCTTGCTAGTCTAGGAAACACTGTCTTTGTATCACACTCAGACATCAGAACAGAGGATGAGAATCTGTATCGAAAGGCAAGGGACTCAGGAGTCATTTTCCTGCGTGGTTCAGTAACAGACGTCAAGGAGCATGATGGTGGTCTAACATGTCATATTGAGAACACGCTTGAGTCTATGACAAGAGAGGTCACTGTTGACGCACTCGCAATCATGCAGATGGTGGGTCCAGTAGATGACACAGCGCGTCTGGCTGAAACTCTGGGTGTGGAGTGTGATGATAATGGCTTTATCAGGACCAGATATAACAAGATGAAACCAGTGCAGACCTCACGAAGAGGAATATTCTTGGCGGGCGGTGCCAAGAACCCTATGGGGCTCTCCCCTGCCCTAATCTCAGCTCAGAATGCCGTCCTAGAGGCGGTCAAGGTGGTCAGATCGCCCTTGAAGCGCTCTGGATGGATGCCAGTCATCGATGACGAAACCTGTGATGTATGCAAGGCATGCATTGAGTCCTGTCCAAACGATGCACTCAGACTTTTGGATGACAAGGTAGTACACATACCAGTGCACTGTGAGTTCTGCGGCATTTGTGTATCAGCATGTCCAACTCGAGCTATCGAGTTTCAATCGCACAGCAAGGAGAGCTGGTTTGCCAGATTCGAGACAATAGCTAAGACACACAAGCGCCTTGAAAGGAAGAAACCATTCACCCTTGTCTATGCCTGTAGTGAGTGTGCAAATGCGTCCATAGACCAAGCTGGGTTTGCTGGTAAGAGCTATCCCACAGACTCATACGTGGTTCAGTTCCCCTGTGCTGGGATGGTTTCACCCATTGAGATTCTGAAAGGTCTGGTCGTTGGGGCTAAGCGAGTGATTGTGGCACATTGCCCACCTGGTGGATGTCATCATCAGGATGGCGATCATCTCTCAGAGCTTGTGGTCCAACTCACAAGGGAAATGCTTCGTGAGATTGGACAGGACCCTGACAGAGTTCGAGCCACCTATATGATCGCGGCAACGCCAGAAAAAATGCAAAAGGAGGTAGGGACACATGGATAAACGAGAACGACTAATACAGAAGATTCGCAATATCGCAGTTCAGACTCCGACACGCATTCTGGAGGTCCCAGAGAAAGTAGAGGGCTTTGGCAGCATCAGTTACAGACCACCTTCCTGCAGTGCATGTAAGAAGTGCATTGAGGTGTGCGAGGTCGACGCACTCGAACTTGATGCATCAGTGAAACTCCCGGATTATCTGAGTGCTGTGATACCTGAGGAAGGCTTTCGTTCAAAAAACCGTGAATCCCTGATCTCACTGTTACAGTCATTGAAACAGAATGGTGAAACACAAGCAATCTCTGTTCCAACAGGACTTTCTGGGTATGGATCCATTGTCTGGTCAGCTCAGAAGTGCATTGCCTGCAACAAGTGCGTTGAAGCCTGTCAGGAGGATTGCCTTACACTAGAGAAGACATACGACATTGTCAGTATCATTGGAGAAGTGGAAGCACCTCCAAAGGTAGAAATTGCTGACTGGGAGCCGTTCATAATCTGCTTTGTCTGCTGGGAGTGTTCTCATGCAGCAGCTGACCTAGCTGGATTGATGCACCTGCACTACCCTACCAACATCCGAACAGTGAGAGTGCCCTGTAGTGGGGCTGTGGAGCCAATTCAGATAATGACTGCCTTGGAGAACGGAGTGGATGGTGTGTTGGTGACAGGATGTCTACTCTCAGAATGTCACTACGGTGGTGATGACCCATTGGCTGGAAACTTCATGCAGGCCGATTTTGTACGATTCTGGCAGAGCATGCTTGAGGAGATTGGTCTTGGTGGTAGGTTGTATATCGACTTTGCATCAGCTGCAATGGGAATTAGGTTTGCTGAGATTGTGACCGGGTTCGTTGAAACAATCAAGAAGTTGGGACCTAGCCCCGTCAGGGGGAAATTGGAGGTGGAATCCTAGGTGACAAAGAAGAAGAAGAAGAAGGATGAACATCGAATTGGTGTCTTTATCTGCAGCTGTGGAACGAACATCGGCGGTGTAATCAATGTCAGGAAACTTGCTCGAGAGTTCAAGGACTATCCTGGTGTTGTGTTTTCTACATCAAACATGTTCACCTGTTCAAAGGATGGACAGGACGCAATTGCCTCAAAGATCAAAGAGCATGACCTCACAGGTGTTGTCAT
>JBHLOX010000135.1:0-7117 GCA_048940045.1 Promethearchaeota archaeon | reverse complement strand
TGTTTCCATCCAGCTATTAGCTAATCGTCAGGGCTCGTGAGATCTTCGGAGCAGACCATCTGCCGTTCAAGCAAGAGAAACAGATGTAGTTTCATATTCAAACGAGAGAGAGGGTCTTCCTCCCTCCTTAAGAAAAAGAAATGGGTGAGGTGGAGCTTACGCAATTTTGCACCATAAATAATCGCGGCCTTCATTATCATCACATCAACCATGCAACATTTTGATTCTTATGCTGGAAAGCGGATTATGAGCTCCAAATTTAAAAAAAAGAGAGAGAGAAACGAGCTCTCTCTATTCTACTCACCTAATCCCAGCAGCTAGTTCCTATTCACTTGGCCATCTCATGAAGTAGTAAAGGCCAATGAGGCCTGCTAATACCAATACAACATCGGCATAGACTTCGTAGACAAGGATCGCAGCAATTCCCATAAAGCCCCAGAATATCGGGATAATCCAGAATTCACGAGTTGGTCGTGTGTCGCCCCATAGAAGCAGTGCAATTGTGAAGATAGTTATAGGACAGGGCCCAATTCCAAAGATGGGATATTCAGGATAAACTCGTCCATGAAGGAAACCTACAAGCGGGTATAGTACCAATGCATATAGAATCAGGAGTGCCCCAAGATAATGACGAGAGTCAGATTTCCACGTATAAGACACAGTGTCTTTGAATACGCCATTGAATAGTAGAATAATCCCTTGAATAGCAAAAATACCCCCAAACAGGTACCAAACTCCTGGGATCTCAATTCCACCAATAACCAGTGGAAGTGGACTAAAGACAATGATACCGAACACTACACCAACCCAGCTCCAGAGGAAAGCAAGTGTGAACGAAATGAACCGATTGGAGTAGTCGTTCTTCCTGAAGACCATAAACAGGGATATAATCGCTAGAACATAGGTCAGTATAATGGCAATCAGATATGTTTCATTGTAAGTACCAAATAAATCATAAAATTCTTCGATCTGCAACCACAAATACCTCCCAATTTATTTATTCTCTTAGCTTATTATTTAATGTTTCTCTGAATAGGACTCTTCATGATTGTCATGGCTCGGGAGATCTTCGGACCTGATTATCTGCCGTACAGGCAAGAGAAGCAGATGTAGTTTCATTTTTAGTTTCGAGGGGGCTTCATTCTCCCTCATTCTTCATTTTAGACCGTCAGTGAATAGCAGTGGCGATCTTTCACTGGTCCGATGAGTCCGGTTCAAGAGTTTCGTCGGCAAATTCGTGTTTGAGGGACTTTCTCTTGTGGAGCCGAGACACTAGTCGATACCTTACTGGTACAGCGATGTCATCCTTGTCGCCTTTGGAGGAAACCATTCTCCTTCTTAAACCTAATACTACGATACCAGGCGAGAGCAAAAGAAGTACCCCCCCTAGCAGGAGAAGTGTAGAATAAACTTCAGTGGTGATGTTGTATACCACGGTGTTGGACTCTGAGTCATCGAGGCAGATGTCATTTTCGGTGTTACTCAGGCAGGTGTTGCGTGTCACAGTGTTGCTTTCTGAGAAAATGAGGTAGATGCCAATCCTGTTGTTGCTGCATATGTTGGCGGTCGCCGTGTTCTGATGTGAGTCATAGAGGTGGATGCCGTATTCCGCATTACTGGAGCAGGTGTTGCTTATCACGTTGTTGGACTCTGAGCCTTGGAGGCGGATGCCAGATTCGTCATTGCGGTTGCACGCGTTGTTCGTCAAGGTGTTGGAAACAGAGTCTACGAGGTAGATGCCCCTCTGATTGCTGGTGCAGGTGTTGTCAACCACGGTGTTGGACTCTGAGCCATAGAGTTCGATGCCGGCCAATATGTTGTTGTTGCATGTGTTTTTGGTCAATCTGTTGTAACTCGAGCGTTCGAGGCAGATACCTCGACAGGTGTTGCTGTTGCAGGTGTTGTTGTCCACAGTGTTGGAATCTGAGAAAGCGAGGTGGATGCCGTGCCATGCGTTGGTGGAGCAGGTGTTGTCTGTCACGGTATTGGAATCTGAGTCTAGGAGGTGGATGCCAAAATTGCTGTTGTTATTGCACGTGTTGTTGTCCACAATGTTGAAATCGGAGGAAGCGAGTTCGATACTGTTCCATGTGCTGTTGGAGCACGTGTTGTTGGAAACTATATTATTATGTGAATTTTCGAGGTAGATTCCTAACCAGCCGTTGCTGGTGCAGGTGTTGTCAACCACGGTGTTGGATTCTGAGTTGCGGAGGAGGATGCCACCACCCAAGACAATAGTATCTCCGTTATTGTTATTATTGTTGCAGGTGTTGTTCGCCAATCTGTTGTAACTCGAGCCTTCGAGGTAGATACCTCGACCGGTATTGTGGTTGCAGGCGTTGTTGATTAGCTCACCGTTGGAAACATTTTGTAGATAGATTCCAGTCCCCACGGAGATCTTCACTATGTCGCCAGGTGTCGCAAAGTCGATAGTCGCATTTGCTTCAGTAAGAACACAGTTGCTGATGGTGAAGCTGACTCGTGTATTGCATATCATTATGCAGTGACCGAATCCACCCCCAAGGTCAATGTCCAACCCGTCAACGATGTAAGGGGTTTCAGGAGAACCATCACCAGGCCACCCCTCCAGCAGAGCTGTTGCTGAGAAGTTGGCATCCCCATCAATCACAATGGGACCATGTGGGGTGCCTGCAAGAAGCATTCCCCGTTTTTCAGGTTCTGAAACCACCGTTGTTGACTGAGTAGCTATCCCTTCAAGGTCCGCTATAGGCGTCAAAGCCAAAAAGACGATGGACAATGCCAGTAACAAGACGCATCTACTGACTCTAGCAGACATGTGCTTTCTCTCCCTTCCGACTTGAGTGGAAATGTAAGAAGTCGTTGCGTTCCTTGAAATCAACCAAAGGAATCTCATAACTTTGACATAAGTCTACCGAGAATCGTCATGGCTCGGGAAATCTTCAGACCTGACTATCTGCCGTACAGGCAAGAGAAACGGATGTGATTCAGTTTTCAAAGCGAAAAAGGTTCTAGCAGCCGCCCACACGCCCATTCTGAGAAACGAATGAAGCAACCTATGAGCCGCTTACACCTCGCTACTCAGATTGACTTAAATAACGGTGCGTTCCAGATTCCTCTGAATGTGTCAGGATTATCAAATTGACCGATTTTCATGGATTTCTCTACAGGACCCTTGTGAATATTGTCGGACCTGAGAATGCGTCTGACAAGGATTTTGAGCTTGAAGCTTATACTCGCGACCTGAGTTCTGCTCCTGAAAAGAGAGCATCATTTGTCGTCAGACCTAGCACAACTGAACAGGTCGCAACCATCCTCAAAGTGGCAAACCGGTACAGGGTACCAGTCTATATCAGAGGTGGAGGTACATCTCATTGGGGAGAGTGGCTTCCTCTTCAGGGCGGCATCCTCATGGACATGACCGGTCTGAACCAGATCATCGAGATTGATGAGAGGAATCTTACTGCGACTGTTCAAGGGGGATGTACCTGGTTCAAGCTTCGAGGAGAGCTAAAGAAGCGCGGGCTCTCATGCGAACCAAGAGAGATGGGTGGACGCGCAATTACAATCGGCGCGAGCATTACAAAGATTGGCTCAGGTTCAGTTGGAGTCACCAAGCGCGGAAGACTGGGGTGGGATGTTCTTGGTCTAGAGGTGGTCTTGCCCACCGGAGAGGTAATCAAGACTGCAGCAGTAGAGTATCTGGGTTTCCGACCCTTTGAGAACAGGGGCATAGGTCCGAATCTGACCCAGTTCTTCATTGGTTCAGGAGGCGAATTAGGAGTCATCACTGAGGTCACCCTGAGAGTCACTCCAATACCGCTTGATGCGTACCTCTACTTTGATTTTGAAGACCTCGAAACTGTTGAGAGAGTTGGAGATGCAGTAACACGCCCAGTAGGTGATGAACTTGCGTTCCATTTTGATTTTTACAGAGGAGAGAGCACAGAGGAGAAGGCAGGTGTGGAGGTCAGGATCTGGACATATGGTTACTCTGAGGAGGAACTGGTTTCTCGTTGTGGAAGACTCAGAGAGACCTGCAGCAGTGCAGGCGGGATCGAGGGCGATGCAAAGAAGACAGAGATAACGCATCATCGTGACACTGGCTTTCTCTGGGGAGGCCTGACTGACTACTTCGAACCTGGACCAATCGATTATGTCGGAGGGTATTGCCCGCTCTACTCATTACACAAGTTCTATGACATATGGGACGAGATTGCTCCTAAGAAACATAAGTGGACCCCAGCTCCAAAATCGAGTTTCGGAGGTTGGCTGATTCCAAGAGGCTGGGGTTTATTCGCTGAGTTCCGATATATTGATCCGGAAGAGCGCCAGCGCGTCAGGGAAGTTGCTGAGGATCTCACTAAAAGGTGGTTCGAACTAGACTTTATGCCTTGGCGGCTTGGAGATCATCTCTTCATGACCAAGCACACGATTCCTAGGCTTGGAGGATGGTATGAACTCATTAAACGCCTCAAGAGAGAGTTAGACCCGAATGCCATATTGAATCCAGAGAAGATGATTCGATGAGGAGAGGTTCAGAGATGGAGATATCGAAATACAATGCCCAGATCTGGCAGTGTGGAAGATGCGGCTACTGTGGTGGAGGTTTCCCTGAAGACCGTTGCCCATCTAAGTTCTTGGGCAATCTTGAATCCTCAGCAGCTCGAGGAAAGCTCCTCATTGCAAGAGCACTCATGAAAGGCGACTTACAACCAAGTGAGGAACTTGCGAACAGAATCTATGAATGCACCCTCTGTGGTTCCTGTGAGGCTATCTGTGATACTATAATTCACCTCGACCTTGTTGAGATACTTGAGGCTCTTAGAGCAGACCTGGCTAATGCAGGCTTTGGTCCAATGCTCAAGCATAGGAAGATGCTTGATTGGATAGAGAAGGAACATAATCCCTACATGGAGAAGCACGCAGACAGACTGAACTGGATGACTGGAGGATCGGAGCGCTCAGAGCAGAGTGACGTGCTGTACTTCACTGGATGTACCGCTCCTTACAGGCAACCTGAGATAGCGGAAACCTCTATGCAGATTATGAGAGCAGCCGGGATAAATGCGCTGGTAGCACCTGAGGAGTGGTGTTGCGGCTCTGTCGCGCTCAGAGTTGGAGCGACGAGGATGGGGCTGGAGTTGGCTGAACACAATGTCGAGTTATGGAAATCACTTGGAGTGAGGACCATAGTGACGCATTGCCCAGGTTGTTATAGGACAATGAAAGTAGACTATCCAAAAATTCTGGGGGATATGCCAATAAAAGTCCTCCATTTCTCAGAGTACCTAGATGAATTGTTGAATAAAGGAACGCTCAAGTTGAAAGGAAGAATCGATGTAAAGGTGACCTACCATGATCCATGCCACCTCGGTAAGCATGCAGGGGTGTATGAAGCGCCCAGAAGAGTTCTCGAAGCAATCCCGGGGTTAGAACTCATTGAGATGGAGCGGACCCGAAAGGACTCCTGGTGCTGTGGAGCAGGTGGAGGCATGAAGTCAGCATTCCCTGATTCAGCACTAAAGGTAGCAAATGAGAGAATAGCGGAGGCTGAGAAGACAGAAGCACAGTATCTCGTTTCAGCATGTCCATTCTGCAAACAAAATCTTAGAGAAGCCTCAGATATACGAGGGGCAAATCTTCAGGTCCACGACTTGATGGAGCTGGTTGCGAAAGCTCTTTAGATTGCGTATGGTATGGCGTTGACTGTATGAATCGTGTGTCGGGGTGCTGGTCATTGTATTTCTTGGAATAGTGTTATTTGTGAGATACAGGAAATAATTGCATGACAGTCATAGATCGTGGAATCATTGAATCTGGCTATCTGCTGTACAGGCAAGAGAAACAGATGTAGTTACGAGATTCGAATCGAGAGAGGGCGTTCCTCTCTCATTATCTCTTTCTAGCAAGATTGAATACCTATCTAGATATAGCTGTTAGTTCAGGATAATAGAAGGGATTTCTAATGTCTGAGAAGAGAGAGATTTTGCGACATTTTACGGCATCCATTGCATATCATGCAACGAAAGCAATTCGTGATGCTCCAGCAATATATCCAGAATACAACCTCGGAAAAGGAGCACGGACACCAAAACAAATCATACATCACATTGCAGGCTTGCTTACATATGCGCATAGCTTCTTCGAGGAGTATGATACAACACACTTTGAGCATCAAGCATGGGATATTGAAATCGACCGTTTCTATGAAATCCTTAGCAAGTTGGATAATTCCCTAAAAGAAAAGCATCCTAAAACAGTTACAGAGGAGCAATTGCTTCAAGGGCCACTTTCAGATGCAATGGCACACATTGGTCAACTGCTAATGTTGAGAAGATTATCTGGTAGTCCCGTGCCTTCTGAGAACTTCATCTTTGCAGATATTGCTAAAGGAGTAGTTGGTCCAGACCAACCTGAGCCAGTTTCACCGGACGAATGAGGAAATCCATCAGAATCATTTGTTGCAGAAGAAAGAGAAATAGATGTAATCCAATTTGGATTTCGAGGGAGCTTCAACCATTCATTCTTCATATTAGATCGTGGGTTTCCAGGAGTGAAGAATCTTTACTGGTCCGATGAGTCCGGTTTAAGAGTTCGGTCGACATCTACGTGCTTGGGGGACCTTCTCTTACGGAACCTGGAAGCTAATAGATACCTTATTGGCACAGTGATATCATCTAGGCCACCTTCTATTTGCTTGGGTAATCTTCTCCTGCGGAGCAAAGAAGCTAATCTATACCTTACTGGTATAATAATGAAATCCAGACCACCTCTTGGGTAAACCTTCCGCCATCCTGCACCTAGCAATGTGATTTCTGCAAACCCGATTAACAGGAGTACTAAATAAACAAACTCCTCGGACATAGTAGTTATATTGTTCACAACGGTGTTGAAATCTGAATCATCGAGATGTATGTCATGTTCGGTGTTTCTCAGGCAGGTGTTGTGTGTCACAGTGTTGTTATCTGAGATATAGAGGTAGATGCCAATCCTGTTGGTGTTGCAGATGTTGATGGACATAGTGTTGAAATCGGAGTTACCGAGGAAGATACCAACACTGTTGTTGTTACAGATGTTATTGGACACAGTGTTCCGATGTGAGTACTCGAGGTAGATGCCATATTCGGTGTTGTTG
>JBHLOX010000020.1:0-28304 GCA_048940045.1 Promethearchaeota archaeon | reverse complement strand
TTCACTCTTGATGAGTACGGTGGCAATGGGGGAGATGTGGGTACGAGTTTCTCGTACTCATTTGGACGAGTTCTAAATATCATAATTGTACAGCTGATACTAGGTTTTATCGTTGCCATCATCCTCACGCCAGCAACCACGCTAACCGTTAGAGCAATGGACATGATCGACATCTCTGATCCATTCAATCCTATCATTCCACCTGGATCAATGGAGCTGCTGATGTCTGCCATGGCTCTCTTCCTATTGGGTGGGATTATCCTGATCTATATTCAAGTCAGATTTGCTCCAACACTTGCAGTTGTCGTGGATACTGACCTATCAGCGATTGATTCTTTGAAGAAATCTTGGAATCTGACCAGTGGCAATTTCCTCCATGTTTTTGGTGGATATATACTACTAATGCTTGTAGTTATTGTCATAGGTGTTCTTCTAAGTGTAGTTGTATCTCTCACATTGTTGCCATATTCTTATCTTCTTGTTCTAGAATCAGCGATTTCAGCTCTCCTGTTTGGAGCTTTTAACTATATCTTCGCAGTGGTGTTATACCGGGATTTGGTTTCTCGAAAAGGGATTGATGAACTTCCGGAATATGTTCTATGAAAAAACAATATGAAAGCGAGGGGAAGGGACACTTCCCCCAATTTTTCATTTAAGTCCGTGTTTCTTGACGAACTCTGTCAGAACATCCTCTAGATTAGGTCTCCCAATCTCTTGAAGATTATATCTAACTCTGACATTTGGTTTGTCAATCTTGACGACCCGAGTCAAGTCAATTGGAGTTCCAATGACGACTGCATCCACATCTGATTTGTTGATTGTCTGCTGGAGTTCCTCCATCTGTTTCTTGCCATAGCCCATTGCTGGAAGGACATCCTCCAGATGTGAGTACTTCTCGAAAGTCTTTTGGATACTTCCCACCGCAAAGGGTCTTGGATCAACAATGAAAGCTCCTGCTTTCCTCGCGGCGATGTAACCAGCACCAAATGGCATGTCTCCATGAGTGACGGTTGGTCCATCCTCTACAACAATTACACGTTTGCCCCTTATCATGTCCATGTCATCAATTGTGAGTGGCGAAGCTGCATCAATAATCACAGCGCTTGGATTGACAGCCATGATGTTCTCTCTTACTTCTTCAACATCTTCGTAGTCCGCAGTGTCAATCTTGTTTATCACAACAACATCAGCCATTCGAAGGTTGGTTTCTCCAGGGTAGTAGGAAATTTCATGGCTTGGTCTGTGAGGATCTGCAATTACGATGTGAAGATCTGGTTTATAGAATGGGAAGTCGTTGTTGCCTCCATCCCATGTTATTACATCAGCTTCTTTTTCTGCTTGCTCGAGAATTTTCCCATAATCTACTCCTGCATAGAGAATAACACCCATGTTGATCATCGGTTCATATTCTTCACGTTCTTCAATGGTACAGTGGTACTTATCCATATCCTCAAGCTTCTCGTATCTCTGGGAAATCTGTGTTGTTAGGTCTGGATCATAAGGCATTGGATGTCTGATATTGACAGGTTTGAGTCCCAAGTCAACAAGAATCTGGTTCACTCTTCTTGATGTTTGACTCTTACCACATCCAGTCCGCACAGCGCAAATTGCGACAACGGGTTTGCTACTTTTTATCATCGTGGTTTTCGGACCCATCAATCTCATATCAGGACCAAGGCTGTTCACCCACGCAATCTTATGGCCCACAACCTCATATGGTAGGTCAGAGTATGCCAGGATGCATTGTTCCACTTCATGTTCCTTGATGAGTTCAGGAAGCTCCTCCTCTGGATAGATCTTGATTCCTTCCGGATAGAGTGGTCCCGAGAGATCTGGTGGATACATCCTGTCACCGATTCCTGGTATCTGTTCAGCTGTGAATGCAACAACCTCGTAATCTTCGTTATCCCTGAAGAAGACATTGAAGTTGTGGAAATCGCGACCTGCTGCTCCCATGATTATGACTTTCTTTTTACTCATCATTTCCTCCACTCCATGTCTTGGGTGGTCAGTGTCTTTTCGCTCTCCTGACCCACGTTAAAAAATGTCTGGTCTAACCATTAATCCGCCTGAATTAGGATAGTCTGGTCTATCCAAATATGCTCGGAGCTTGCCATAACCACATGATAATTGATAGTAATGCAATCGCTATGACAAGAAATACTGCTATGACCAAAATCATTCTCTTGCTCATCACAATCATTCCTCTTCTCACATAAGATAAAATTCAAAGAGAACTTGATATGCGTTAAAGGTAACGACATTTGGCTGTTCTAAGCAAATGTAACCCGGATTAGTATGATTTCTCCTCTTGTTTCCAATATTTCGGAGACCATCTCGAATAATGTTGATTTGCATTTTTCGACATCAAAATTACAATTTGTGGAGACTTTTACTAGAAGCTCTTTAATGTAGTATGTGAGTAATACGTTTGGTGGATCGCATAGCAAGTGTGATACATCGGCATTGCTCGCGAATTACAAACATCTAAATACCAGACACGTTAAGTATGGTGGAAGTTTGCTCTTTGGAGCAAGCCGCCGGATTCAGTGGGGTGCATAATTGAAGCTAGTTGACCTGGCCAAGGAGTCAGTCAAGGTTCTAATGGAATGTGGGGAGGAAGGTGTCAGAAGTGACATCTTGGCTGAACTATTAAACACACCCAAGCGGCGCGTTTATGATGTTATTGCGGTTTTGAAAGCTCTTGATCAAGTACATACAACTCGAAAATTCGATGGAACAATTGTCACGTGGATTGACAAGTCAAAGGACAATATTCCACGAGAACAATATTTGACCCTAAAGACCCAGCTTGAACAAGAGAGTAACGAACGAAAAGAATTACAGGTCCAGGTAGCTGAGCTTAAGGAACAAGTCCGAATCTCCAAGATCAAGCTTCGAAGAGAATCCCAAGCTGTGGAAACATCAGACAAAACTGAGTTTAATACCACGCAACTATGTGTTCGAGCCTTATCAAGCAATGGCATAAAGAGTGTGAAGCACTCAGGGGTCGAAGTGAGAATCGAAACACATGAGGCTGGAATGATTGTAGACCCCTCTGAAATTGAAGTTGATGAGAATGAAGCACTCATCAAAAACCTTCAACGAATTTAGCCTATTCTTCTTGCATCCTTATCGTGACTAAACTCCCACGTCTAATATTAGTCAGTGCATCAAGTTCTGCGTTGTCAGAAGTAATTCTACCAATCACATTTACTTGACTGAATGTTCTCTGATCATTTAGATAGATGTCCAAGGAATCCCCCAAAGGTTGGTAGGCGATATCTCCTTTTTTCACATCATTTGTTGGTTTGGCATTGCCTTTTGAGATGCCTAATGTGATTTTCATTTCTCCACGCATAAAAGCAGTTCTGCCTTCAAGAGGTAGTCTGGATTTGATTTCCTCCACAATGAGAGGCGCATATATCCTGTTGATGACACCTCTTAAGATGAAGTTTCCTTCGAAATCAAATTCAAGATGAAGGTCGGTATCACTCATATCTGCCATGACTTTACATCGACAAATGGTCCTAAAATCTTCTATGTTATGCTTAGCAGCAAAGGCTTAATTGGGCAAGGGCTAAGCTGGACTTGGAGAGGATTTGGCTGGCCTCCACCAAACTTGACATCGCATTTGTAGTCGACACAACGGGTTCAATGAAGGATGATATCAAAGCAGTCAAGGATAGTCTCTTTGAGATTGTAGGTAATATTACTACACGGACTGAGGGTTTAGAGATACGATTCGGTATTGTTTCCTATCGTGATCATCCACCGCAAGATCGGACATATGTAACAAGGGTGTTTGACTTCACTGAGAGGATAAAACAGGTCCACAAACAGATCTCAAATTTGAAACCATCTGAAGGTGGTGACACACCTGAAGCTGTAGCTGATGGTCTTCATGATGCTCGGACAAAACTCTCATGGGAACAGGATGCCTACAAAGTTTTACTTCTTGTAGGGGATGCACCTCCTCATGGAAGACTCTACAATAGTATTGGCGATGATTACTTCCCGGATGGTTGTCCAAAAGGACTTGATCCCCTAAAGGAAGTTCAACAGCTTAGAACTGATTTTGGCAGCACAGTCTTCATCTTTGTTTGCGGATGTAATCCATTGGTTGAAGAATCCTTCAGAAAGATTGCATCTTCGGTTGACGGAGGAAAGTATTACTCACTTCTTGAGGCTCATGAACTTCCGGAAGCTATACTGCAGATACTTGAAGGTGTGAGCGACCTCATTGAAGCAGACCGAAAAGTCCTTGCATTCTATGAATCGAATGATGGCACCTTCGATATGGGCGAAGCAGCTTCTATATTAAATTTGGAATTGAGGGAATTCAAGACTTCGCTTTCTAGACTTCTCGAGCTGGGTCGAATACCGCGTTGGCCGAAGGGAAGACCACTATCCCCATCTCAGATGGGTCTTACGGTTGTTCTTGGTGATGTTCCTAATAACATAGTTGCCGGAAAAGCATTCAACTATGGCTTGAGAGTGAGGAACCCAAGTCCAACTGTTGTAGGTATTCGAGTAATAGCGTCCTTAGTCACCTCTGAAGGTGTTTCTGAGGTTACCAATGAGCATCATGATATCAGTCCAAATTCTGACAAAAAACTTGAGCTGAAACTTGTTCCTATGACCGAAATTAAAGGGAAGGCAAGTTTCAAAATTGAGGTGTTTTATGGATCTCGCTCTGTTGCCACTGAGATTTACAAAACTCGTATCTATTAATGGAGGGCTCTTATTGAAACTGCGTCCAAAGCGGGGACGAAACCAACAGGGTATTTGCTTTGTATCACCTGAAACTATAGACTCAACCACTGAAACATGCGAACTAATCTGTTTATCCAACTCGATTTATTCTGACATCAGAAGCTCTGCAAAAGTTCCTGAGGGAATCATTGTACTTGATGCCCGGATTTATGACATGTTGGATTGTAGCGATGAGGACGAAATCGAACTGAAAGTTTTCTCTGATAAAATTCCTATCTGCGAAGAAATCAATCTTGATGTTATTTCCAAGCGAGCCCTCGAGAATCAAACTGTTGCACACGCAATTTCTAAGAGGATTGATGATTTTCAAGAACACTTTGAGGGACTAGTACTTCAACAAGGACAGGAATTCTCAATACCTGAACTGGGAGTCAGCTTCATGGTTAGATTCCTCAGTCCTACTGACCCGACAACTGGCATCGCAAGAATTGTATGGAAACATCTTCTCAAGATCCACCTAGGCGCTGAAGAATTTCAACCATGCAATCTATGCTTTATTGTAGAGGTTGCTGCCGCAACACAAATCGCTGATGTCTTGTTTAATGCAGATAGTGGGGGATTTGATTTTCTTACTCGTCATCAAGCCATTTTACAAACTCTTGAGGTGATCGAGCGAAACTATAATGCCTATGGAGAAGATGCTCAATTTGCAGGTATCGTTTACTCCGATGAGGTTCTTCCCTTTATCACATTTGATCCACAAACGGGTGATGAAAACGAAATAACCCGTCTTAATTCCTCGTTTCTCATAAAGGCTTTTAGAAATTGGGTTGATACCACTCTTGAAGAATTTTCGAATAGACCATCAAATCCTGGCGCTGCTATAAAAACTGGACTAGAAAAAGCCCAATTACTAGGTGCAAAAAACGGATTACCAACAACAATAGTCTTCTTTTCAAGTGGTGTACATTCAGCAGGTCAGAACCCAGTTAAGATTACTCGGACAAATCTAGAAGATAAATATGTCCGGGTACTAAGTGTAGCAGTGGGCGAGGACTCCGCAACAGACATTATGGAAGCAATAGCTAAAGAAGGAAAAGGAACAGTAATCCATTTGAATAGTGTCAATAGAATGAAGCTCATTGTGGACGCAATTAATCATATGACAACCAGCTCCGGGTGAAAAAAATTGACTAATGATGTAGCTACTCACCTTCAAGCGCTTTATCATAGTGGGCAAATCATAAGATACATCCACTCAAAAATGACAAATGGTCCATTAAAGACCGGGTGGATCGAACAAGGACTCCTATCCAAAGGCATGAAGGGCAAATTGCGTGATAAAATCAATCAAGAATCTCTGTTGATTCCTGCTGATAGGTTCGCGCGACTGGCAAGAGACCACAGTGGTTGGGAAATAGCCGCTTTCGTTCTACTAGGTTCGAAGGGATTACTTTCGAACAAGTTTGTTGCTATGGTTTTTGGACAACAGGACTCACAAACACTGATTGCCTTTGAAATTCAGAAAACTTCTCCGCAAGAAATTGTACGATTTCTTCTTCAGAATGTTCTTGGACTGAAGACTTCAGTCAATTTTGAAGAACCTACCCTCGATTATGTTGAGCAACTTAGAATGGAAGCCTATGAAGGAGAGGTGGATGAGATGACAGTCTTCTCTCTTCCCAAGAAGAAGGTGAAGATGTCTGAATGGATTAAGGACGCACTACTCAGTCCATCATCCGAAAGCATCCAGACTCAACATGGTTCAACAAATAAAATCCCCAAATTCGCCGCTCTGATTACTCGATGGCTTACTAGTCTGGAACTCTTCAAGGGTACACTCAATGGAATTGCAGCCCTAGTTTTCCTAGGTGGAAAAGTCATGGATGCTTGTTTTTGGGACCAACCTCAGAGGATAGCAGCATTTACATCCTTCAAACACACCAATGTTGAATCTTTATCTATGAACTATCTCACACCGCTTTGGATTGTACCCGGGGAGAGTGTCGAAAAACCACCACATCGGGAGGTGATAGTCGAACCCAGGACGATAACGATGAAAGCAAAGAAACCATCACCCGACGAGAAACCTATCAGCAGCTCACAAAAGGTCTTGATTGATTTGACAAGACGGTTAGATTCACTTGAAACGGCTCTCAAGTCATCAGCAACCGAGCCTGAATCATCTGGAATGGATCGTGGATCTTTGGATGTCTTGCAGTCACGGCTATCTGAGAATATTAAACGAATTGAACTTCTCTCTAGACGTCTAGTTGATCTTGAAAAGAGGTTGAAGAGAATTCAGTCTTGAAACGGATGTGAATACATAATGAACAATGACAAGGATTTCACACAAGAAATCCATGCATTGGAGAAGAAGCTACAGGCTCTTGAGGAACTATCTAGTAGTACAGCTGATCTTGATGATGACCAGTCAGACCCTGAGTCAATCTCACAAATCTTGAAGAAACTCAATACTGTACAGGATCTTGTTGACCAAATAGAAATTGAAATTGACAAGCTTGAGATGAAAGTATCAGCCATTGAACACATGAGATTTAGACTCAGGTCCGGTGGGCAGTAACACCTTGTGTCAAGCTGTCGATGAGGTCGAGTAAATATCCCATAAAGGCTTGCGAGGAAAATGATTCAACAGGGATAACTCGGGAGTTCAATCCCTTCAACATTCTCAAGCTGCTCTTCATGTTTCCATTCTTTCCAAGAGTAAGAATATCCAGTTGGTATCTGTCATGATTTGAGATTGCTTTTAGAAATGAAAGATGTTCCTCATCATAGGTTCCGACACCATTACTGAGAACGATAACTAGTGTAGGTCTTTCTGCGCCGAAATCTTCCAAATATTCTGCTATAGATCTGTATACCCCCGCTAAGTCCTCGTATCCATCAATATCATCAACTGTGTCCATAATCGAGTAGATTAGCGAGATGAGAACCTCCTCTGATTGCAAGTCCTCGAAGAACTCAACATATGGTTGAACATCCTTGCCTCTCTGAATCGAGAATTTCTCAGGTTTTTCCCCAAATGATACGAGTGCAAATCTACCTTCTGTTCGATTATGTTTCAAAGTGTTTACTACTGTAAGAGCAGCTAAAGCTGCGATCTGTGCTCGAGATGCATGCTTTCGAAGTCCATCAAGAAATATGGAGATTTCCGGAACCCTATCACAAAGTGAACCGAGCTGCGTTTGTGCAACATGACGTGTCTTCAGTACAACATCTTTGGTCTTCATCTTCGCTCCTTTTGAGATACACAGAATCACATTGATTTCGCTAAATGCCTGCTGAGGTCTGAAGTGAGCTTTATCACTAGCTAATCTTCCGACATGCCCAGGCTGAAGCTGTGGTTCTGAGTTCTCAAGACGAAGAGAAACCAGGTTCTCCTCACTGCCTATACTCAATTGAGAGTCTAGCCCTACAAGAACCCCCTCAATAGAGTGGCGAATCTCTTTCTCATGCAAATGAATGAAAGATGAAAGCTCAGCATTGTCACTGCCTTTCGGTGCGGCAAAAGAGAGAATTGCTTTTGAAATGTCTGTAATCTCATCTTCATATTTTACAAGATTAACTACGGAGGAATTTCGAAATCCGAAAAGTGAAGCATCTGATTCAGAAACGACAATGGACCGTTCTCCACATCTTGGATGTTGTTTCACCTCACCAGCAGCCCATTTGCCAGTGCTTGAGTCCAATGCCAGTAAATGGTTTCCAGATGTAACATCCAGCGCAATCATATCATTATCACACATGAAGAAGATCCCGGGTTCCGATTTTGCTATTTCAATGCTGAAATGAAGAGCTGAAAGTATTTCTCTTGGATTATCAATCTGTAGGCACGTTAGAAGTGCTTGATCAAAACGCGTCAGATGAGCTGGAGAGCCATAGATTGGACCATCCAATTTCGCATTTGCCCTTACCAACGTGTCGAGTAAAATACCATCTCGTGCCACAAGACTTTCTGAGAAAGCCTGTTTCCATCCAGATACCATAACAGAACCATTCTTCTCAAGCAATACAGCTATGCTTGTTGCTTTTGGAGAAGTTGGGCTTTTTAACGTCAGAACTGCACTATCGAGATGGACCCGCCCTCCATCATCATCAATCATATAGTCGAGTGATGCGATTCCAAGAACTTTGCGGGCATCTAAGAGCTGCATGATTCTCGCTAGTTCATTCATTGCGGCTTTCCCAAGGCTCTCTTCCGCCATCACTGAAGCATTATTATCTTCATATGTAAAGAACTGCGGTCGTGGTGGAAGAATCGAGAGCATGTTTCCGCCCAAGACTCGCTGAATCTCGCTTGGATCTGCTGCCAAATTCCTGCTCAGTAGATAGCTGAACACCTCTGATACGCTATCCCCAAACTGAGTTTCAGGATAGGCTGACGCAAACATGAGCCGTTTAGACCAGTTAATGTCGCTCTGTTTCTTTCGCATATGTCGGATGAGAGTTGATATTGATGATATTGTGGCGCCTGATGTTAGAACTCTACTGCCAGGGACATCAAGAAGTCGTGTGATTTCCTTTCCCCATTCCTTGTGATTCCTGACTCCGAGAATTAGATTTGGTGTTTTGAGCCCCGCCTGCTTGAGAAGCACAAGCCATTCGAGGAGTGTATTTATCTCTGCGGGTGGTCCAAGCTCTATAAAGATTGGTTTGCCGGCTTTGATAAACTTCAGTAAATCCTTTCTATTGGGTCCTTTCAAACTGTGTGGAAGGTCTTCAGTCTTTAATACACATCCCCATCCTGATTCAGTTCGTCTGTCTAACCGCATATCTTGAATATGTAGCAACCTAGGACTATATGGCGGAACTGTTGACCATCTGTAGACTGAATCTGAATTTGCTTTCTGTTGCAGTGCTGGGAGCAAAGTGTTTCCCAAACCGATAAGCGGCTTTACTACAAGATAATCTGCAATCCAACTTACTTGTGAAGATGAGGCTGAATCATGATAAAACTCACCAAGTAATTTTGGTTTTCTAAGGTAGTCATAGACTCTTCTTGGTAAGTACTTGAAGGCTCCTGGATACTGAGATGAAAAATCATGAAGCTGACTCTCAACCATGCTGTAATATGAAAATACTCGGTCTGGGTCAAAGGTTCGGATATTTGTCCCAGCACGAACAATACCAAGGTGAGCTGAACTGTCAACGACAATAAAGCGATGGATTTCATTTGCTTCAGTGTCTTCGACAACAATCATTTTTTTGGTCTCCGAAATTACCTATCAGAACGTCAACAGAAGTCGATATATGCATAGTGCCGATTTCTATGAATATACGTAATGTCAGTTAGGCAATAATTTATCACCAATCTGGAATTATCGTCATTTTGGAGGAACACACTATCTATGCTCTTAGTCCGAGCCGTTGAAACTCTACCAAATCGCGGAATAGAGAAGGGTGATGAGTTTCGACTCTATATTGTGGACGCTCATCATCATATGGGACGTGAAAAGGGGCATAGGAACACACCTGCAGGCGCTTACGAATTCTATGCGCAACTCTGGTTTGAAATTCAGAAAACGGTTAGGGCACTCATTGATGATGATCGTCTTTTGTTTGAACCCATAGGCGTTGAAGCACCCCTTTTGGCTACCAACCTTTTCCGGAGCAAGACCAGTTGGGATCGATTGAATCATGGCTGGCTCGTAGACCGAACAATTGTGTTTCCCTACACTGATGATTATTCTGCTCCGTCATCAAAAGGTGAACCCTCATTCCAAGTATCTAATGACAAAATCGCGTCTTGGACGAGCAGAGCTCCACATTCCTCGCGACTGATTGGTTTTGCCCGAGTCAATCCTCTGGACGGTTCTAACAAAGGAAATCTTGTTGCTGTCAATGAGCTTGAGAGAGCTGTCCTGTCACTTGGGCTTCGAGGTCTCAAGCTTCATCCTCTTGCACAGCTATTTGTTGATTCAATAGAGAAGAATGAGCCTCGTGAGGTTGTCAAACGAGCTGGAGAGCTTGGAATACCTGTGATATTCGACACTCGAAACATGCGAACAGTGGTCCGCATCAAACGGCTAGTTGATTCTATGCGCAACGATCCAGAATGCGGGGCCGCTGTAAAAGGTCTTCGGGTGATACTGGCACATTGTGGAATGGCACCTGGGGATTCCCGACTCTACGAAGCTCTGAAAGACTCTGTAATATTTGCGGAAACTTCTACACTTCATGATAGAGATGTTCCCGTTTTATTTGAATCAGCATATGAACGACTTAGTGCATCAAATAGAGAATGGTCCGAGAAGATACTCTTTGGCACTGATTTCAGTTTCCTATCTGTTCAAGCAATTGATATCATTCTTCATTTACTTTCGAGAGACTTTCCTGGGACTCTGGCTGATGCTCAAAGAATACTCGCTGGGAACGCGCTTTCACTTGTTCATAGTCCATTTAGAACCCAAACAGGTTCTTCTGGGCCTCCTACTGAGTTCATCTGCAAAGACAAATCATTCTCTATACAACGTGAGATAGAAGACTCAACCATCAAACTCATTACAAAAGGAACATGGGACCTTGCTTCTCTTGACTTCATGATTCCTCCAATTGGAACTTGGCCCAAACTGAGGAAAAAAGCTGACGACGGATTCAATGGAGTTGATATGAACTCCTATCTACTTACTATGAAATCTAAGAAAGGGGCAAAAGAGATTCATTTATGGATACGAAGACGTCCAGATGACTACATTAGCTGTACTATTTTGGCTACACAAGGTATGACTCGTTTGGACACTTTGGAGAACGCTTCTCAGAAAATTGGGCAGGTTCTATTGAAATCGATCTCAGACAACTCTCAAATCCTTCAATCACCAGAGGAGATTCACTCCAGACTACTCGACCTTCTAGCTTAACGCTGACTCACAATTCTTTATAACCTCAAAATTGGAGTGACTTCCTGAATTACTAGAGGAGGCAATAGCCATCACCAAGAAACTTACCTTGGAGATAATTGACGGCGGTGACCTGAGGGGTTTCGCCAATATTCATCCCAAAATAGCAAAGAAACTAGATGCTGATATTGGATCTATCCTCATCTTTGAAGACCCTCAGAGCAGCTTTTGGGGTGCCGCTGAGATAAGAAAGAGCAATGAAGCTGCAGAGGACAGCATAGTCATTGACACTCTCGTCCTAGAAGCTTCACTACTAATGGAGGGTGATCAGGTCGAAGTCACACTCTATGATGAAGATATGCTCGCGCTAGAGTATGTTGAGTTTGGACTCAAACCACTGACTGAAGATGCCAACACTGAAGATCTCGTGACGAGAGCAGCTGAACGAGTTAACTCTCTGGAAAATATCATTGGGGGCCGGCTAGTCTATCCTGGAATGTCCTTCAACTGGCCAGAACTCGATGTCAAGGTTGAGATCATTAACACGAAACCTGACCTTGCAGGAAAGAAATTTGCTAAGTTAGCTTTTGAAGCTCTTCGGGAGAGGACAGGATATCAGTTCAAAACTGTTGGAATTGCTACACCCTTTAATGCAGTACTTTGTATTGATACAAGTGGGTCCATGAAAACCACCGATGTCCCTGTTCAAGACATTGCTCATGCACGAGAAGGTCTGAAAGATCTTGCTGGTGATAGCCCCGAAGTGCAAGCTTTCCTCAATCGGTTTGAGGAGGGCAAAAATGTCAGTCGAGCAGAAGCCGCAGCAATGGCAGTCCTCCTATATCTCGCTGAAAAAGTAGGTCGAGGATATGGTGAGAAGGTTGGAGTTATTACATTTGAGAAGGAGGTCAGTGAGATGACTTTCCTGAACTCCGATACAGGAGAGGTCCAACCATTTGTGGAATGTACTGGAAGAGAGAAAGCACTCGGCCTACAAATCATTAGTACTCATGTTGTCGATAAGGTTGAGGAAGGAGGCACACTCACAGACATGGGTACAGCTTTAGTTAAAGCACACGAGATAATGGACGAATTTGGAGACCCTGACAAGCCAACAATGCTCATTATGCTGACTGATGGAATGACAACCTCGGGACCACCGCCTCTTAAGGTCTTAAAAGAGCGATTCACGGAAAAGAACAAACTTGTGATATATTCCATCGGACTAGGAGAGCGTAGTGAGATTGATGAGGAGTTAATGTTGGCAATTGCTCAGTATGGTAATGGTAATTACCGTCACGTTGACAACATGAGAGACCTTCTTGAGTGGTATGGCAAACTAGCTGGTGAGTTTGCTGTGGTAATCCGTGGTTCCGAGTGAACATATTAATCACGAGGCTCAAGAGCCTGCGTGAGACCCTTTAGAGTTTCAAGATCCATCTCTTGTAATTGATCTTCAGGGATGCCTTCCAGCATCACTTCAGGTATAGTAATCAAGAGCTCAGCTTTGTCTTGTCCGTATTTGTCAATAAATCCCTGCATTCTTGAATCTACTTCTACTTCTTCAGGCTCTGACTCGACTACTGTTTCAGATTCGCTCTCGGTTGTTGATGAGAGAAGTGCTTCCAATTCTTCAACGCTGAGAGAGGCGAGTGTTTCGTCACCAACATCTTTTCTGACCTCTGCTGGGAGCTTCTCAACCAACTCCTCTTGTGCAGTTGGTTTCTTCTTTTTCCGAACCTTCTTCACCTTTCGAACTTTGACTGTTTTCTTTTTCTTTGGTTTCTCAGATGGTATTGAAACCTTGAGTTTCTGTACAAGTTCGCGAGCAGATGCTGGAGTCAATCTTCTGAGATCTTCTGGTGGCAGTGTTTCTCGTATCTCATCTGGTAATTCACCTAATATCGCCTCGACTTCATCTGAAACTCCAGTCATCCTCGTGGCGTCAACTGCGGCTATAGCTTCTTCTGAGATTAGAATCGGTGCTCCTTCTAGTTCCTCGACAATAGCTGATACATCTACCTCGATATCAAATTCTTGACTACGCCAATTCATGAAAAGGTCTATTGCTGATGGTTTCAACTTAAGACCCGTGAGAAACCTGTTAATATCCTCTTCAGTCATTTCTGGGAAATTCTCGATTAATTTATCTACATCATCAAAAGGAATACGTGCCCATATCGGACCATTAAGTAGCTTTGATAAACCCGCGGCACAATGTGATCTTACCCATGTGTTCTCATCTTTGAGTCCCTTGATTAGCTCAGGAACCGTCCGGGGTTGGTGATAGAATGCAAGAGCTTGAGCAGCAGCAATACGAACATTTGCGACATCATCGGAAAGAGCCCTGACAACATCAGTCACAATTGTTGGATCGGCCATGTCCACAGCTGCGATTAATGCTCTCTCTCTCACTATGTCAGATGAATCAGAGAAGGCGCTGATTAGGGCTTTTCGTTCCGTCTTTTTCTCTCGTGCAAGACGCCCAACCTCATCTGTTTCGAATTCCAACAAAAGGCTCCTTGTCTGTACCAAGAGTACTCCTCCGTGACGCGCAATGTTTCGCATGTTTTTACTATAGTAGCCTGCAGCTTACTATCTTAATAGCCTTAGGTGGGCGAATACTGCTGCCTACTTATATCAGTTGGCACTACATATAGTTCTATTCCGCACATTCTATCCTAACCTACCTACCGGAGTAGATTTAGGTAAGGAAAGAAGTTGGCCAAGATAGGCGCCAACGATGACCGATGTTCAACTATCCCCTTGGCTTAGACTCATCCTATTCATGATTGCGAATTTATTGATTGTTTTAATGGCTCCAGTTTCATATTCTCTGTTTACAGGAGAATTACTTGCCTTAGTAGCGACAGCGGTCTTCTTTCTGACATTTATCCTCATGTATGTTGTAACCTGGGTGTTTGTGAGATTGGATGGTGGTCGCTCCGTTGAAGAACTAGGAGTCACTGTCGATCAACGTTTTGGATCACATATTACTATTGGTGCCATCGCAGGAACTATCAGTGCAGTTTTGGTTGTGGCTATTGCATACTTTTTTGGCGGTCAGCTTCGTCCTCTTGATCAAATAACTGGTGATCTGATAGTTAATGAAATCATCATAACGGCCCCGACGGCATTCTTTGAAGAATTAGTGCACCGAGGGTATATCCTATCAAGAATGGAAGGACTCGCAGGAAAACGAGTAGCCATCTTCTTCAGTTCCCTATTCTTCTCACTACTTCACTTCACTTGGTGGGCTGAACCTGGGTTCCCTATGCACCTTGCAATTCTGTTTACGTTTAACATGTTCCTTGGCGGTGTTGTACTATCCTTCAGCTATTATTGGTCGGGTCGAAGGTTGTGGGTGCCCATCGCATTTCATTTCATGTGGAACATGATTGCATATCTTGTATTTCCAACATTCCCCAGAGAGGCAGTGATACAACCAGAGATATTCCAGATAGAATGGGGAATTACTACGATTGCAGGATTTCTATTAGGGCTCTCAATTCTTTGGAGTCTTCTTGCTACAGTGAAAAATAAAGAGTGAGAAGGGTCCGGAACTGTCCATTCCCTTCCATTATTCTACATTTATTGATCTGAACCCAAAATGTCGTCAGGTCTTCTAACATGCATAGTGATACCGGTGATATGATCAATGACAACCCTCTCACCAGATTTGATGGGTGGACCATCTGTCCGTGCCCACCAAATCTCAGCCCCAGTCTTCACCTTCCCCTTTGGGTTGAGGTCGGTCACTGCATGAATGTCTGCATACTTGAATTGGGAGTAAATTGGCCATTTATCATAGTCCCTAAGGAATGCAAAATACAGAAGCATCAGGCTGAAGACCGTGCCTGCCATAATGTAGACTGTAAGTTGTCTTGTTTCATCTATTAACACAGAGAGGAATATCGCTACACCATAAAGTGGGAACAGCTTCAGCGAAACTTTTGCATCAATAAAGCCTCCCTCAACAAAGCTGCTACCTCCCGTGAACATAGTGAACATGAGATACAGCACTGCAAAAACTACCAGAAGCATCCAGGGATCAAAGGTGAAATCTGAAATCCAAACTTGAAAAACAAACAGGATAATGACAAGGGGCACAGTCACCTGCGCCATTGCTTTTCCTGTTGCTGGCTCAAGTGTGATTACAAGTAGTGTAAGCATCACGCCTAGTAGTATTAGACCAATGAATGGGTCGATGAGCAAAAATGGCATGATCATACCCAATGCTGAGAACATGATCATGACAACTAGAATCTTTATCCACGCATCCATTTCTTCTTCTCCTTCTTACAGGTCAAGGTGACTATTCATTAGTCCCTTTGTCCTTCGGTACTCTCAATCCTCCAGTTCCTGCAGATAGTGCTACAGCTGTTCCTGAAGCCAAACCGACCTCTGGAAGGTTCGTTGGTATCATGATGATCAGGTTAGCATTCTTTGAGATTTCCTGCATGATGTTCCACTGACGAAGCATAAAGCCCACGCTTGATTCCTCATAAATTCGCGCTGCTTTCAACATATTCTCCGATGCTTCTAGCTCAGCAGTTGCTAATGTAATCCTTGCCCTGCGTTCTCTTTCTGCTTGAGCCTCTCGGCTCATTGCATCTTGAAGTGCTGATGGAATCACAACATCACGAATCTCAACACTGGTTACCTTTACACCCCAGTGTTCAGTTTTCTCGTCAATAAGCTCCTGAAGATGTCCAGCAATCTGATCTCTCTCAGAGAGAAGCTGGTCAAGGGTCACCTTACCTGTTGTTTCTCTGAGTGTCGTCTGAGCTGCAAGCTCAACAGCAACTGTGTACCTCTCAACACTTAGAATAGCTTTCTCGACATCAATGACTCTGAAATACATCACTGCATCTACGACCACCGGTACGTTATCTTTTGTCAGTGAACGTTCTGTCTTGAAAGCATATGTAAGGAGCCTAAGTGAAACCTTCATAGCGACTCTGTCAAGGATGGGTGTGACCCATATTACCCCTGGACCTCGAATGTGTTTGAACTTTCCAAGTCGGAGGATAGCAACACGTTCCCATTCCTTGAGAATCTTGATTCCGCTCGCGACAAACATCAGTATGAAGAACGCCATCACGATGACTAGCATCATTACCAAATATTGATCTAATATGAACTGCAATTCTTGTTTGCTCCTTCCTTCCACACACGATTGTGTAGACGAATGGTCGAACCGAGTCCGAAGACCCTATTCCACGTAGGCTTTATGTGTGAAGTCTTAAGAAGCTTCGTCTCAGCACAACTTCTATCAGAGAAAAAAAAATGGTGTCGGAGGAATGCCCGTTTTTTCCTCCGACGTTTGAGATCTAAGCTCCTCCTTTACAAACGTGTGAGCTAGATTTCCTCCTCACTCAATTCAAGTAACTCATAGTTTCCTACACGCGATAATGGCAAGCCAAAATTAGCTCTAGAAAGAACTTCAGCCAGAGCAGCTAAGAGTATAGCTACAATGAATGAACCAACTAATCGTTCAATTGGTATTACTGGGATTCCTAGAGCAAATAGACCTGCCAGTGCCGCTGGGTCCATTGCGAAAGCTGCAATGAAATAGAAAGCCCCCATGGCGGAGCCAACTACATTGTCAAGAGTAACTGCAACAATGCTCAGTAGCCAGATTGAAACAAATCCTGAATATCTGTTGAAACTTCGCTCCAATTTCAAGGGCCTCATCAAACTCTCTGAGAATCCAGGAATGAAGAATATCAAAGAGAGCAGGAATACAATGAAATGGAACAAGAGAAATTGGGGAACAAGAGACCCAATTGGACTGATAAGAAATACTCCCATCGCTACAATGAATAGAATAGGAATTGTCACTCTAAACCTTGTTCTCATTGCTCCAGCGGCATATGCTCCGGCTGCTGTAGCAATCGCAGTGAATGGACCAATAATAGCAATTCCTGGGTTAATGAACATTGCAAGAACTGATCCAATTAGGACCGCGATTACGCCAAAGAATGGTCCAAGTATGAATCCCACAATTGGAGCCGACACGAGACCATATGATATTTCTCCACCACCACCAACACCGATTGAGTAAGGAATCAGTGTTATTACAAGATGAACCGCAGCAAAAATCCCAGTCAAAGCCCAGGGGTACGCCACGGACTGTGTGTATTTCGACATTGTCGATTTCCTCAATGTTTCCTTATTCAGTGTACTTCAGTAAACTACATAGGTGGGATTGTACACTACTTTACCATAATAAACCGCTATTTGAAGCTGTTGGGAATGAAAGACACTCAGAATTTCGGGTCGCTCTGGCCCTATCTACTCTTCTTGCCTACTGACATTGACAAACGTGATGAGTTCATCAGATCTGTTCTAGCATCTCGATTGGCTCGGGGCGTGCTTTCCAGTTTCGATGAAACGGGACGGGTTTTGCAACGTGACTTAATTGAAAATCTTCCACACTCCAATAAGAGTATCCTTGCATACATCAGAAAGCTCCGTAGTTTTGGTCTCGTTTCAACAGGAACAACGGTGCATCACGGGAAACGTGTTGTCTATCACGAACTCACAAGAAATGGTTGGGGGCTGGCTAGGTTCTACTTTGAAGGACTTCCTTCAGATGTCGAAGAACTAACAACATTCCTTCTTGAAGACTATCTGGTTCGTTTGGTGATGCTTTATCGCGACGAGGGTCTACCTGAATCGGCCCTATTCGAGATATTCGCTAAAACAAGGGCAAAAGCTATTCTTGATGGATCCAAAGAATATCTACATCCTGACTTCCTCCTCTTTGGAGCTTCAGCATGCTATACACAAATTGATTGTGAGAATCTACCTCCAATGGGTGGGTTGACAAGTTGTAGCTATCCTGCAAGAAGATTAGGTGGTCCAACAGTTGAGTTGGCTCTTGCTCTGGCTCAGGAGGGGTACACAACTACATTTGTATCCTCAGTCGGGAACGATATAGATGGTTGGGATATAATCTCTAACTTGATTCAAGGAGATGTGGATGTTCGACATATCGTCGTTGAGGATAAGCAAACAAACAAGTCCATAATCATCAATGAACCAAGGGGGTCTCGAACACTAGTCGGGATTGGTCCAGCTACATCCTTATCCATAACCTCTCCTTCTCAAGTCCCATGGAGGATTCTTGAGAGTGCTAAATCGGTGTACATTGGCGAGGTATTTGTGGAGGCCGCTGCATCAATTGCGGCAAACGCAAGAACTCACAACATCCCCGTTCTCTATAGATGTTCTATTCCATTCTGGGGGCTGGGTCTAGCCCGTCTAAAACCGGTCCTTTCCCAAGTAGACACTCTCCTCATCTCAAATCGGGCGTGGAGTTTCCTCAAGAAATCAATCAAGCCAAAAACAATTCGGAAGATCAGAGAGAATACAGATGCAAGTATAATCATCAGAGAATCCACTGATAGGTATCGCGTTATCCTTAATGAAACGACACACTATGTGGAAAATGTTTCTGATACTAGTGAGCCTACTGAATGGTTTGTGGTTGGATTAATGAGAAAAATAGCAGAAGGATCAGAAATCCTGAAAGCTCTGCGTTACGCTGTCAAATATGAAAAAGCCAAGTTAACTACTCGATGAGGCTGCTATCCAGAAAAAGAGTCCACCAAGAATCCAGACGAAGAGACCTGCACCCAAGACTATGCCAAGAGTTGCACCCAATCCAGATGAACCTAGATTGACATGCATGTTCGTGAAACTCTTGAATCCACCGACATACTTAGTTTCGTAGTTGCAATGAAACTCTTTGTCAGTGACGGCACCGCAAATCTCACAGACAAATCGATTTTGTAGAACAGCTCCGAACAAGCTATCAAGATTGCATCCAATGAATGCTGTCAAAATTGACATTGGGACGAGGACAACTAATTGCACCTGTGTTGTCACAGCTGGAACCAAACCCGGCGCAATTAATACGAGGACGAATGCAATACTCCCAATGATCAATCCTGCTAAGAGTGCAACTCCTTCTCCAAGGAGTGATACTGCACCAATAGTTCCTCGTGGTACTTTCCGTCTTAGGTTTGTAATTAGTCGTGGTTTGCTCTTGCTGAACACACCAATCTCACTCGCAAGGGTGTCAGCACTTGTTGTTGCTACTGCTCCAATGTAGCCGCCAAACATCAGAAACGGCCAACCTGCTGCTGAAAGCTCTGATGACAAACTAGCCATATACATTGCTATGGAAAACATCATCGGAATTATACCACTTCCAAAGACATTGATCCATGAACGCTTGCCTTTCCCTTCTTGAGCAAGATCGTGCTTGACTTTTTCCTTATACTTCATTCGAGTTGCCAGACCCGCACTCAAAAAAAAGAACAAGATAATGACGAATGAAACAACTCCTCCAGTATACCAAATGGTAAACCCAACAACAAATGCACTGATTAGACCTGATATGTCGACAAAGTGAAGCTTGTACGCTAAAGCTCCAACTAATATCATAACCAATAATCCGGATACAGCCGGATGGGTCAATATATCGAGCATTCACTCACATCCATGTGTTGTTAAAGGTTTCAAACATTAGTCATATTAATCGAAGTCGTTGTCGAGTGTTCTATGAGTATATATCATATCCTACTTGTTGGGTCCGGTTACCATTCCGCGGCTCATTGTTTGCATTTATAGCTTTGCCTTAGGAATGATTATTCCCCCCTCTTTTTTAGTCATTATAATGATTTTCGTACGAATATCGGCATTTGTCGAATCATATTTTCACGAAGAATCCATCGGCAAAGGCCGTAATCCCTTCTTCATCCCGAATAGACTCTCATAACTCTTTAATGGTCAAACAAGATGATATGAGTATTTTATGACTATAGAAGTCCTCGGTTTCTAATATACCGTGAATTGTCGCTTCACTAATTCAACAGCTCTTGCCGGTAAAGGTCTTCCCGATTGTAGGATGACTGCGTCAACATAGTATCCTGTCACAACATCAATTGGTGGTGTAATCCAAGTGACCTTGATGATATTCGTCTTGGCATCCGGATCTGGCAATGGAACCTCGAATTCTTTGACGATGTTTCGTCTTGACATTATACGAAGGCCCAGTGACAAGTCACCAACTTTCTCACGGGTGCTTTCAACAGTTACCGTAATTTCTACAGGCGACAACCTTGCCACTAGTCCAGGAATCTCATCTCCTGATTCATTCCGTATTGAGAAACCAATTTTGAAGTGCGGTTCTTCGATGGCTTTAATTTTGAACCTCTGTTTCTTTTCGTATGACCTGTCTCCACACCGAAGAGTGGCCCTTAGGTGCGCAGTACTCATCTCTGCACCAAGTGGGATCCTGACAGGAATGGGAAACATTCGTTCCTTTCCTGGGTTCAGGACTAGTTCCTGAGTTAGGAGGTCTTTATTCCCTCCTATCGATTCAAGCTCTACAGTTAGAACACAGTTTCTCCGTTTCTCAATATTGCTTGTCACCTTAACAGTGGGTTGAATCAAATCATCAGGGGCTGTGAAACTTGGAAGACCAACAAATTCAATCTGAGCGAGTTCGATGTGCGGTCCTCCCATAAGATCAATCTCAATTGATCTCCTGTCAACCTCCACACCAGCGTAGCTCAATGTCGCAACCAGTGTGACTCTCCTGTGATTCGCATGTACCCTTGGTGCGGGAACAACAATTGGTCCAAATGCTATTGAGAGGTTCTTACTCTGTTTTACAGGTTGACTCAGTACATGATGCTCGTCACCATCAGGATAAACAAATATCATATTCAGTAGAGCTGGATCTCCGCTCTCTGTGTTCCTCCGTATTCTTAGCCACCCCGAAACCTTCCCCCCAATATGGGACCGTTGAGGGACTCTAAGTGAGTCTATGTTTACTCTAGTTGTTACCTGTTCGATTCTTAGCCGTTCAGATTCAGCTGAGGTGACAATCTTCCCTTTTGTTTTTAGAGAAGCCTTGATTATTCCAACCCTGTCAGCTGAGCTCTCGATGGTCATTGCTGGTATCTTCCAATGGAAGCCCAAGGGACCACTCGCAAACTCCTCTTTGAGGAACTCTTCTATAAGGTGAGTTTGACCTGAGTCGCTCTTGAATTCTAATAGTAATCTAGCATCCGCTCCGAGTTTCTTTCCAAGATTGCTGACAAGAATGTCTCCAGAGATTAAGTCTCCCAGTTTATACACACTCTTCAATTCCGCATTCAAGACAATCTGTGGTCCTCTCTTTACAAATCCTATATAGAATGGTTTTGACATAGCTTCAGCAATCTCTATCCCATCTTGATTGAAAAGCTGAAGTTGAAGGATGCATCTTTGCACACCATCCGCAGCATCGGAAGGTACCAAGATTGGTAGGAACTTGGTGTTATCCAATTTTGTAGATTCTCCACTCTCAACCTGCAGTGAGTCCTGAGATGAAACGAGTGTCTTCTCGATGATTGGGGCAATGATATTGACTTGGCACTGAACCGTGGTCTGTTTTGGATAATTGGTTTCTATCTGCCCATTGAAGAGAACCGGTGTCTTTCCATCTGCAAACTGCGTCGTTGTACCGGGATTTATTGATGCCTTCATCCAATACATATTGACTGTACTGGTCAGATTGATGACTCTACCAGTAAAACCAACCTCAGCGATGATGTTGTAAGCTGTGATATTCTTCCTTGTGTCGAATGATACATCAGCAACATGAATCTCGCCACTCTGAATACTAGGAATTGTCAAGACATTATTCTCAACAATATTCCTCTCAGAATCCTCGATAGTGTATGAAATAGATATGTTCTCTAGTTGCCGACCAGTGGAGTTTCTTACAAGCACATTGAATTGAACTTCCTGGCCTGCAAATACCCTCTCTGCATCTAGGACAATCTCTGGTTCGAGACCTTTCCACCAACATAACCAAGTTGGTAGATGCGGCGTTCCTTCAATGGGGTCGTATAACCAGTTTGTGCTGCATTCTCTCGTCACTTCCGAGAGACGCTTCAGCAATACTACCATGTTGTAGTCTGACTTTGCGAATACCTCTAACTGAAAATCCGCGCCGGTTGTCCTTGGTTCAGTATACTCGCTGCCAAAAACCGAAACCAGTAGCGCTTGGATGAAAGGATTCTCGATTATGTTTAGCTCTTCAAGTTCATCTTTGATTAGATACAGCATAGAGGTAACTGCGTCTCCAAGAAATCGGTTTCTCTTTTCTACACTGACAAGACCAGTATCAGTGATTTGATTATTGTAGATCTTAACATAGTCAGAATCCGTGTCACCCTCTCCGGGTTTAAACGGTCCCCACAATCCTGCTGATAATGCTGCCTCTCTATTCGCAGCCAATGTCTTTGGTCCCATATCAGGAATCATAATTCCATTCTCTACCATTCTCTTAGCTTTGAGTGCTAAAGCTTGAAGTAGTAGGGCTAAACCCACATGTCGTGGAATTGACAACTGAGTATCAAACACTCGAATCTCAATGGTACCATAATCTGTGAAAGGATACATATCCACCATTCGTGCATAGCTTCGATTGACATGACGGGCGAAGGCTTCTTTATCAGAACCACGAAGATATGGTATCAACTCGAATTCATTCGTTGGACCCATTTGTGTGGTGTTTCTTAGCAATCGAATTGATCTCTTGCATCTAGGAGCTCGAACTCGTCCATCTTCTGATACAGTCACTTCATCGCTAGGTTTTTTGTTTTCAAACGGCGAGTTAACAGAGATAGCGATAAGATGTGGTAGGAAGTTCCTAATCATATTGTAGACAGCAATTTTCGTTCTCTCATTCGTTTTGTGACTGAGTATGTGATGATGTTCACCGAATGAGAGGTTCCTCAGATATTCTTGAGTTGGGTTTAGTCCAGTAGATATCAATATGGCTTTTGAATCACTAGGTAGGGATTCCTGCGATATTGCAATCAGTGTCTGAATCCACCACGCAAGTTCTTCAAGAGTTGTGCATGGCGGAGTAGCGACTTCGAGTATCCATGTCAAACTAGTTACATTGGGATCATGACCGAGGAGTGTGTATTCCTTCGGCTCACCATTCGGGTCTTCATAGGATGCCACAATCCTCGAGCCTCGCTCCCCCTCTTCCGTTTGGGCGGATTGCTTGTATTTCCTTCTCACTGACTCTATAGAGGATGAGCGTATCTTCTTGTCCAACAAACCCTTTGCACTAGATACAATCTTATCGAAGACTTGAAGAATGTCCTCCCCACGAATCCAGGTTCCATCCTTTCTTATAACTTGGAGTTCAACCTCTATTCCATGAGGGAATGGTAAATGCACCTCTGAGTTTTCCATCATCAAGCCCATATCCGCACACCTAGATAGAAGCAAGGATGTTCAGTAGCTGAATTGTTGAAGTCTGGTCCTCAACAACTTTCCGAGAAAGGGTCAGTTCAACAACGAGTAGGTGGCGTCTATTGTCAAATGATTTGATAGTTTCATAGATTAAAGGGCCTCCACCAAACTCGCCATTATCTTGTACTAATCTGAAACCAGCATCTTCTATGACTCGGTCAAGTCTTTCAATACTAATATGGTTCCCAGATATGTATCTAGTTCCTCTTATTATTCCATTCTCCCTTTCTAACGGCTCAGGAAGTTCCGCCCATCTAAGGTTGATCACATACTCCAAAGGTCGTCTTTGGTCTTCCGCATGAAGTATGTTCACAATGCTCTCAACAGTCATTTGAGACTCACTTCGATCACCTGCCTTTATCATGGCTGGAATATTACCACCTCTTCCTCTGTCTGTCAATATTTTCTGAAATGGATCTCCCTGGATCAGACCAGATAGAACACAGACAATCCCTTTTGATACTCCTTTAACAAACTCACCACTAATAGCGAAATCACTAACCTTCATCTCTTGTTCGATTGGTTTTAAAACCGAATTTAGATTTGAGAGCGTCGTGAGTAAATCCTGCAAGACTGTTTCTGTATGCTCAAGTTCCTTGAGAAGACTTCTTTGGCTACTGGATTTACTCATGCCTTGAAACCACTCTCTGATAACAGGGATTGCAATCGAATCGTTATTATCTTTGTTAGCTCTACAAGGTACTACTGCTCTGCTATGAGCGTAAGCAGTTCCGCAATCTTATCACGAAGTTCCTTCAAACGATACCAAGTCGACTCGCGTCCACTTTTCAAGCTAAGTTTCTGGATGATTATATTGTAATTCATACCAGCTAGATCACCCAAAATCACCATTGCCTTCTCAGATGTAAAATGGGTGGCATTGACCCTCCCGTCCTCGAATCGTTTTATTAAGGGTGATAGAGCTTTCTCTGCAGAATCAACTTGGATTAAGGCTTGTCTATAATGATCCCCTGGGTCTTTGATTCCATACCCTCCAATGAGTGGAGTCATACCAACTCCAACTGAACCCTTGAATATCTCATCAAGTGAGTTTTGAGCAGCTTCAAAATACTCGTCACCACTAACCAAGCATTTCCTGATAGCTCGGAGAATTCTTGGTCTATCCTCCCCATTCATCAAAACCTCACCTCACGGAATACAATAAGAAGTAACGAACACGGGTGGCAAAGACTGCACCCGTGGGTTAATATCATGACAATCACAGCGATACATCTGGTAGCTCGCCTGCGAAGTGACATGCTACTAAATGACCATCACCCATATCACGGTCCTCAGGAATTTCTCTCACACAGATTTCCTGTGCATATGGACATCGTGGATGGAAACGACAACCTGATGGAACGTCAATTGGACTCGGTGGCTCTCCCTTAAGTGACTCAACCCGTCGCTTTACTGTTGGGTCTCCCGATGGCACTGCTGAGATAAGCGCTCGTGTGTAAGGATGATGTGGATTAAAGGCAACTTCATGTGCTGGACCAATCTCCATGATCTTTCCCAAGTACATGATTCCAATCCTGTCCGCAATGTAAGTTGCCACCGCTAGGTCGTGTGTGATAAAGAGATATGTAAGACCAAGTTCCTCTCTTAGCGTAAGTAACAGGTTCAAGATCTCTGCTCGGATTGACACATCAAGCATTGATACTGGTTCATCAGCCACCATGAATTCTGGGTGAAGAATGAGCGCACGTGCAACTGAAATCCTCTGTCTTTGCCCACCAGACAACTCATGCGGGAATCTATCAATATAGTCCGCAGCTGGAATCAGTGCAACGCTCTCCAATGCCTCAAGGACTCGCTGACGCCTTTGGCTAGGTGTTAGTGGAACCTTGTGAACTAGTATTGGTTCTTCTACTATGCTGAATATACTCTGTTTGGGGTTGAGAGATTCATATGGGTCCTGAAATGTGATTTGCATTCGTTTTCGGAGTTCCTTAATCTCATTACGGTCCAGAGTAGACAGGTTCTGACCCGCATAAATCACATCCCCATCTGTTGGCATCTCTAGATGAAGTACACATCTGCCAGTTGTTGTTTTTCCACACCCGCTCTCCCCTGCCAAGACTAATACTTCTCCCTTAAGGATATCAAATGTCACCCCATCCACTGCTTTGACAAACAACTCCTGCTTGTAAAGTAAAGATGAGAGAAAACCAGTATTCACTGGGAACCATTTACGCATGTTCTTGATTGAGATTAGAGCTTCACCATCTTTAATTTCTGCGGAACCTTCTAGGACTCTTGATTTATCAACTGTCACTCTTAATCACTCCAAATCTATAACAATCTCTCCTTTGAGTTGTTCCGCAAAATGACAGGCTACATACCTATCTGGTTCAATCTCCTCAAAAACTGGATCTTCCTTCACGCAAATATCCTGTGCATAGGGACATCGTGGATGGAAGCGACACCCTGTTGGAGGTTCAATAAGATCCGGCGGTGATCCTGGGATTGACGTGAGTGTTTTCTTTTCGGCCTTCAGCATACTTGGAATAGCACCTACTAAACCAGTAGCATATGGGTGTACAGGATCTTTGAAAACTGATACAACATCAGCAAGCTCTGCTATTTTTCCAGCATACATAATGGCAGTCTTGTCACAGGTTTCAGCGATAACACTCAAGTCGTGTGTAATCAGAATGAGTGACAAACCGAGGTCTTTCTGTAGTTTCTGCATGAGTTTCAGAATCTGAGCTTGAATTGTAACATCCAATGCTGTAGTTGGTTCGTCTGCAATCACAAGGTCTGGATTGCATGCTAATGCCATTGCAATCATGGCTCTCTGACGCATTCCTCCTGAGAACTCATGAGGATAATTGTGAATTCGACTTGGATCAAGTCCAACCATTTCAAACAGCTTTGCACAGCGGTCTAGGGCTTCTTCCTCTGTCACATTTTCATGCATAAGGATTGCTTCAGCAATCTGTTCTCCTATCTCAAAGACTGGATTCAATGCGTTCATAGCACCTTGAAAGACGATAGCCACGTTCTTCCATCGAATGTCTCTCATTTCTTTGGCTGTTTTTTGTATTAGGTCATCGCCCTTGAAGTAGACACTGCCACCAAGAATGTTTGCAGCGGGTGGAAGAAGCTGCATAATGGAATAAGCAAGACTACTCTTCCCACAGCCTGATTCGCCTGCAAGTCCTATAGATTCTCCCGGTTCAAGTGTGAGTGATACATCGTCAACAGCTTTCACTAAGCCTTTCTGAGTTTTGTAGTACATTCTGAGATTCCGGATATCAAGCAGGGGCATGTTTGTACACTCCATCGAGCCATCCGCGGCTCTGGGGGTGGAATCACCTCACCCTATCGGGGTATCGCTGCCAGTTGGTTGGCTTAAATATGTTGCTTTCAAAGACATTCATGAGTGGATTGAGTAGCCACCTCTTGTCACGATTGAAGAACTCTATCTGACCGCACAAGTAGAAAAGGTAAAAGGCTTCCCGCTTCTCAACAGGAACGTTGATTGCATTGCCTGAAATCCGATCGTTTCCGAGAACACGAAGTGAACCACGAAAACGTATTCTCTTAATCCCCATTTCTTTGCTTGTCATAGGATATCTCATGCTGACAGAGTGGTGGATCTTCGGGCTTTTGCCTTTGCGATTTCTAGGAGCTATTCTTTCTCTGACTGGAGCACTAACGCTTTTCCTAGTAGGGATGGTCTTTGCTGATCTCTGGACTGCTCATAAAAGGACCAAGGACATAATCAAAGCTCGAGAGGAAAGAGGTTTCTCAAATGAGCGTGATGAGGACCTAGTGGAAGATCCATTCATGGAAGTTCTTGATGAAGATTGAAGGACCATTTGACATACCCGAACTAATTTTGTCTACCCGAACCAATTGCTTTTTTAGGGCAACATCGGGGATTTTGGTTTGTTAGACAATAGTATAGCATGTTCACTTCAAACTCCTGTAATTTCTTTGAATTGAATGAACTGCTGACTCATTGGAGGATTAGCTTTGGCCACGTCAGACAAAGGCTGGAAAGACAGCAACTGGTATGTAAGTCTGTCAGGTTTCGTGAGAGAATACCGTAAGCACAAAATTGGACTCGTGGGACTTATCATCATGCTTTCGTTTTTTGGGATGGCTATCTTTGCCCCATATTTGGGAACATCAGATCCTAACCCTCTAAAAACAGTCGCTCCCCCCTATTTAGCTCCAAGTTTTATGAGTGTCTTTGATACTCAGGGTGTTGTAACGGATTATTATCTATCGGCTTCGAATATGGATGAGGCACCACGGATTCATACAAATGGTACGAGTGGAGAATTTAGTGCTGTATACGGACAGAATTTTGGGACAAACGCTACAAACCATGTGAACCTAACGTGGTCGCATACAGCTGGTACGCAGCTTGATTTCTATGGT
>JBHLOX010000019.1:0-28462 GCA_048940045.1 Promethearchaeota archaeon | reverse complement strand
CGTGGTGGCGGTCGGGTAACATCAGTAAATCTTGTAGGTGATCAAGTAGTATCACTAACAGCCCTGATAGTAAGTGCAATAGTCGGTTCTCTACCTTTGATTGGTTATTCTGTTATCTTATTACTAACTGGAAATCATTTGCTATCAATCCTCTCACAACTGTCAATATCATTGCTTGAATTGGTTTTGTTGCTAATTGGTATACCCCGTGTCTTGAGAGATTAAATAGAAGATATTGTTGTCAAACGCTGGGAATTTGACAAAATAGAATGCATTATTCTGAGTGAGTTTCGAGAGAGAATCAATCTGGTGGGACTAGTGGATTTAACCACGTTCCCACGGGAATGTGCGACATCTCGTTGATTTGTATCTCAAACAACCGGAATACAGGCACATTTCATAGGCAAGAAGGTACTAACATCGTTGTGGTTGAATGACGAGTGTGCTTTGCCAGGGGTTGCATGCACACTTCTTTCTAGATGACCGGGTGCAGACAGTTTGTAGGACTTTTAAAAATCTGTGCAGTCGTAACGTAAATAGGTGTTCGAGTACAAGTAGTAATGGATTGATAGCTATGCTCGGATTCGTTCTTGTCGCGGCGGTTAGCCTAACAATCTTAGCAGCACTAATTCTCAGTCGGGACACCAGGGCAGTCCACGGGACAAATGAACCAACCAAACGTGGACGGAGTACCAATTCTCAGAAGCTGTTTTTCTCAAAGACTGAGGACAATGCATTCTTCGATGGAGCGTCGGAGGATTACATGGAAGCATATAGACGACTTCGCAATTATCATTCCTGACTAATCCGTCCCGTCAGATGATAGGGTGGGAGTCCCTGATGAGAAATCAAACAGTTCGCACACTCTCGGTCATGATAAATCTAGTTTTGGCTGTACTAATCACAACACCCTCAAGCGCTCAATTAGTATGGCAGGATGACTTTGAGGATGGTAATCTGGAAGGGTGGACTGTGATTTACAGCAATTTCACTGTTGAAAATGGTGTTCTTAGATTGGAGAACGATACCTATCCAAGTGGAGAGATCTTTCATTCAAGTACTGGTGTTGTAGGCACCTGGAGTTTCAGGATAATTGGTCAAATCTGGGAGGTAGACTTCATTGCTACCGCAAGACCCGGTGCATACATGAATGCATATTGCCTTGTCAAAGGCGTGGATAGATTTGGAAGGGCATTCTATTTTAAAAAAATCTTGAATGATTCGGTTGAGCAAATTGCTCGATATGGATACAACGGAAATGATTCTTGGAACCATGTGAATATAACTAGAAACGTTGTAGGAGCTTTCGAGATATATATTGATGGAGAACTCGTCATAAATAAAGCGGATACTTCTGTCTTGGAATCATCCTACTTTATCTATTACGCGTTAGGAAACGGGAGTGGTATAGATGATATTGAGGTTGTTACAGAGTTATACACACCTCCTGGATATCCAACAGTTTTTCTCTTAGGATTCATTGCTACAGTAGCTATACTTGTGGTAGCAGGATTCATCTATCGTAAAAGGATTGTAGTTATCGAAGATTGATTACCACTTCCTAACTCGGAGTTAAGTGGTACGAAAATTGTGTACCAAAAAAAAACAGATGTGATTTCTGACTAACTAACAGCTAGACTTAATCCGGATGGAGATGAGTTGGAGAAGCGCTCACGTTTGACATATGCTGTAATGATTATGAGTATACTTCTTCCATATGGCGTCATCGAAGGCCCAACGGTGATCGGGACAACTGTACAACAGTGGCTGTTTCCATTCTGGGTCATCGCCCACAGTTATGCCTCGTGGTATGGGGACTACTGGGGTGTCTATGTTATCTTGCCAGTCCCTTGGCCTTGGTATGAGTTCCCGTTGGTTATGCTTAATCTGATGTGGTTTGTGCTAGGTCTGTCAACAGGTAATCTCCTACATGAACTCTATATGGGGCAAATCCAGCGACGGTTCTTCATATTGCTGTTACTCGGAGCACTGGCATCTCAGATAATCATGACCTATCTTATGCTTCAACATGTCTACATCTACACACTGGAGTATGTGAATCCCTGGCCCGTTCATACACTACTTGTGTTCTCATTAACTGTTTTGTACAAGAAGAGCGTACAGGTTTTTACTTCGTGATTGTGTTTGTGAAAATACATGCAGCTAATATGTAAATATAAAATAATAGAGTATAATATTGTGCGTGGAGCTCTGATTGTCACAGGAAAGCACGTGCTTTGCCAGGGGTTGCATGCACACCTCATTCTAGTTGTGACTTTTGGATGATCGGTATCTCAAATAACCGGAGCACAGGCACATTTCATAAGGAAAGAGCCACTAACATCATTGTGGTTGAATGACGAGAGTGTGTTCAGGATCAGTCGTTCTCTTGATTCTTAGTCTATTGGTCATTGTGTCATCAGCTGCAAACTTGCATGACCTACATCCGTATTCTGAAGGTAATTATGACTCCCAATATGGCTCATGCACTACACTGAGTTCTGACTCCTCAGGAATTGGTCCTAATATCAGCTGGTTCCCCCATCCAAACGTTACCATGTTCATCGATGGCTATTACAATGGTCAGAGAGAGGAAGTCTTCGATTATTGGGTTTGGGTTAATGATTCTCTGGGAGTTGACTCTGTGATCTTTCGATTCAAGTGGAGTTACGATGATGAGTGGCGGAACAGAACTACCGTCTTAGTAGATGGGGACGAGTTTCACGGGGAATACAAAGGGAATCTGACTTGGCCAGCTCCCGGTGGTGGGAGGTTTGAGTTCAGGGTGTTTGCCAACAACACACTAGGTCACTGGAATGAAACAAGTCCCATGACTGTCTATTTTGGCTACTTGTATTGGAATCCGATTTACACTCCACATTTCTGGATTCTGTTCCTTTTTCTTCCACTGGCAGCAGTAGTTGGCATAGTCGGAGTCTGGAAATTTAGAAAGTTCTATCGTAGTCGAATGTGGCATTAGGGGGAATTTTGCTTCAGTCTGACTAAAGATGCATTGATAACCTCTTATTTATATCATCAGGCAATGGATTTCGCAAGACAATGAAACGGAGCGTTGAATAATGGGAAAAACAGGAGTCGCGGGTGGCGTTCTGGTCTTCATAGCAGGTCTAGGTCTATTCCTCGATGATCTGCATGATTTTGTGCCAGGCACTGAGTTTCTTCAATGGATACCAGGTGCATCCGATCCATTCATCATTGGTGGATTTCACCTCCACCATCTCTACCTAGGCATTATACTCATGATAATTGGACTAGCCATTGCCATGAAGTATGATGAATAGTGGAGTCAAAGCCTACGTTTCGCTTTTGACTCTAGGTTCCGCCACGACCTGTATTGGATTACCCTCAGGGTCTTTCAGGTTGAAGTAGGAAACCATGTCAGGAATGTCTGTAATGTCTGAGGTGTCAACGCCCTTGCTCTCAAGGTAGATTTTGCATGCATCAAGGTCCTCAACATCCATTGTGAGTGTTCCCGAACCTTGACGATATTCACCCTCTTGTATCAAATTAATTCCTAGTCTTGCACCTTCTGCGGGAAGTGCGAACTCAGCCCATCCGACCTCAGTTCCACCATCCCATTTGATTTCAAATCCCATGACTTCGGAATAGAACTTCTTGGCACGATTAAAGTCCTTAACCTGATACTGGAAGTACACAGAACCCTTTTTGTAGGGCATAGGCCATTTCTTGTCGCCCATAATGATCACGACAGTCTGTATGGACAGCTGCCATTTAACTATTGTGAATAATGATATGAATTGAAATCAACTCTGAAGGTAACCAAGAACAATCAACGGAAACAGAATTGTAACGTCGCCTATGACAGTTTCAAAGTTCGCCCCAGTCTGAACTTTCTGCCAAGACACACCCTCGACCAGAGGTGCACCCCCAAGGCTACCTCCCTCGGGACGGTCAAGTGTGATTTGCACAGCCATATCGAGACCCCCCCTCAGAATGGTTGAGCCCATAGTGAAGTGTTTCGTGAGACCTCCCCCAAGCATGATTGCTCCTGTCTTCTTCTGTTCTGTAACAATCTCACCCAAGATTCTGAGGTCCTTAACAAAGTCAAGTGCGAGATTCTTAGTAGTGCTATAGGTGTAGAGATGAAGACCCAACATTGAGTCCATGAGTCCAGGAGAGAATATCGGGATTTTGTAAACAGCCGCCTGTTTGACAAAGGAATTACTGTCTTCTATTGTCATACCAAGCTCGGTTAGAAACTCACTCGGAGCAAGTGTTGATAGTTTCTCCTTGGGGAGATTATCAAGAAACTTGTAGATGCCTTTCTCGAAGAGCTCGAAGTCCTTCTCATGTACAAATATGTCTGCAATTCTTCCCATTCCAGCCTCTCGAAGTTCAACATCATCCTTTGAGGATGGAACTCTGAAATGACTACCTCCGTATGCCTCTACAAGATCATGAACGATGTTTGCTCCACTAGTAACAATGGCTTGAATATGCCCTCTCTCTACTAGATAACGCACAATGCTTCGTTGACCTCCTGGAACCATGGGACCAGACATAGAGAGAAAGGTAAAGCAGTCTTTGTCGTCAAACATTCGCTTCACAATTTCAGTTGCTCTTCCCAGTCTTCCTGCACCAAGAACGCCGACCTTGTTCATGGCTTCGAGATATTCTGGGATGGTTTTGATCTGTTCAGGATCCACATGGTTGACCTTGTCCAAGATAGTCACCAACAGCGAACCTAATGCCAGTTGTGATAAGTCATTCTGTCAAGAAGAAGTGAAAGAAACGGGCCCGGATCGTTTTCCGGGAGGGCATGACCCGGACCCGCAAATCCAGAACGAATTCTATATTTTATAGTATGGATAGAATGTTCAGCCTTTCCACGCTTTAGAGTTCTGTCTGAAGCATTACTGCAGAGTGGGGAGTGTTCCGAAAGTAATTGATAACCGCGTACTTCAATATGTTTAAACGTTCAGACTCGTGGCAAGTTCCATGCAACTGACTCCCTCCAGCACACTTCCACTTGTCATCATAATTCATGCGTTTTTCTTACAGGGAGTCTGGCTTTACTTAGGCCGTCGTGCAAGGGACAAGTATCTTGGAGACATAATGCACTTCCGTTCACCCTCATCCTCCATGTCAAGATACTATAATTGGCGTATTACTGTATTCACTAATACTTTGATAGAGGGTGTTGTCTTCTTGGTGATTTTACTGGTTTCACTGGTCTTACTTTCAGTGGCGATAGCTGACCTTGCCGCGTTTATTGATGCAAATCTCTATGTTCTTTTTGTAATGTTCTTGACATTCTTGAGTTCCATTCAGATGGCGTGGCGTGTTAGAGAAATTAACCAGAGAGAGAACAATATAATGTCCTCACTTAGTGCAACCATCGACAAGATTGGAATCGTACGAGATATGGTTGAGAACCTCATAATTCAGGGTGCGATGGGGGATGGAAGAGTGTGGTTTGCACTGTACAGACTAGCTCAGAAACCAAACCAGGTTGGATGGGCGATTAGAGATGTACTGATTGAGAAGGGGAAGGAGTTGAGAGAGATGCAAAGATACACCACGCGGGAGAGTGATTCAGCTTCGCGGGATACTGGTCCTGGAATTGAATCTTAAGCGATCCGTATAGGCTATTCAGTAAGTCTTATATCCAATTCCTCTGGGCGTTGACGAGAATCCCACTAGGAGAAACTCCGTATGTCAAAGAGTGACGTTTTGAAAGGCCGTAGAGGCACTGTCACAAGCTATCGTAGGGGCAAGCACTTACAGCATCCGAATCAAGTGATTCTGATATTTGATGAAATCAAAACTAAATCCGAGGCTGCGGCACTTGTTGGTAGAAAGGTGAAGTGGAGCTCACCTGAGGAGAAGGAGTTCCTAGGTACAGTACTTGGTCCACACGGAAACAGTGGTGCTGTTCGAGCAAAGTTTCGAACAAACCTTCCTGGTCAGGCTATTGGTACACCGGTTGTTCTACTTTAGACAATCACGAAGTTTTATCTGGCCATCATTAGATGCCTAATAGGCTCCGATGATGCAATTTGGCTATCTGAGGGCAGAAATGCCCAGCGACGAGTCATAGTTAGACTGAGGAGCCACTATTGTGTACATTTGACTGCTTGGTGGAGAGTCTGAATGATTCAGTGGTTGATGTATTTCTCGGCATATTTTCTTTCAGGACTTACACTCAAGCTTGGAGATGACCTACTTGATGAACTTGACCAACCGAATGCCGCATGGGTCCCATTAGCTCTTGCTGGGCTTTTGTTTGGGCTTCTTATGACGGTTTCAGAGTGGGATCTGGTTCTCTTGACAAGCATCGTGATTGGAGTTTTTGTTTCAGGCAAGGTCAATCGCCTTCAGTTCATTGTGGGCTTTGTGCTGATCTTCGGTACGTTATTGATCATCGGGATACCAGTCATTACGAGTTGGTTAGACTGGTTGACTGTACTCATCATCCTGTTTCTGGCGGCAGTCCTTGACGAGAAGGGAAATGACTGGACTGACAGGAACACATCTCCGATGGCATACAAAATGTTCGAATACAGGTTTGTGTTGAAGATAGTTGTACTCGGTCTAGTGATACCATGGCCGATGTTCCTCTCAACAGCAGTTGGGCTTTGGGTTTTTGATATCGGGTATGAACTTGTGGGTTGGTTAGTCAGGAGAAATCAGGCGAGCGTTTTATAGGCAAGACTACAGCAAACATCAAGAAAGACAGGATCAAGTCCTTCTTTTCTGGCGAAGTCAACGCCCTCTTGGCTGATTAAAGCGATTCCATTCACACCACTGAGGATAGCATATTTGTCAGTTTCAACCTTATGACTGCCCATTGGACGGGCACAGCCAAGAAGAACAGGGACTTCTTTCATTCCTAGTCTGGCAACGGTCATTACTCTTCCTATATCCTCAGGAGTAGGAGGAGCTACACTCTCCATCGATGTCTTTCTGATAGGGCTCAAAGCAATAATCACAACTGCAGCAGGATTGCCCTGTGCAATCAGGTCCAACGCTTCAATCTCTCCAGTCAGTTTTCCATAATTAAGTCCTACAAGGACATGAGGCACAGTTGGCACTCCAAAATCTTCTAGAATATCTAGTGATTGGCGCATCTTTCTTGGTCCATCTTCAATGTGGTAGATTCCCTTGGAAACGTGATTGTCACCAATGATGTCAAGCATGGCCGCATCAATCTGTGCCTCGGCTAAACCCTGTGCTGTTTTCTCACTAACCAAGCCTGTGTGAACAACAACCTCAAGACCAAGTTCAGATTTCACTCTTTGAATGGAGTCAGTGAATCTCTCTAATGGAACAAATCCCTTCGAGTCTGACCCGCCACTAATGAGCACACCTTCTCCACCTAGGTTCTTGATCTCTCTACATCTATCAAACAGGATTTCCGGGGTCATCGTGGATTCCATGCCCTTCAAAAGACGACCTTCACAGTGTTCACACATGAGTGAGCAAGAAGTGCCTGTGACGCTTAATGATACAAAATTATGAGGGCCAACTTGAACATGATCTTTGATCTCGTAAGGGTATGCGGTAGGACTATAGCAGAGAAGACTCTTGCCATAGATCATCAGGCGCTCGTCCAGTCCTTCCCGCATCATCACTTGAAGATCATCTGATGATGCCTGCAGGATAGCTGTGCCTTCATTGATTATGTCAAAGCTCACAGGAGAACCTCCAGACTTCTCTGGAAAGCTCGGCTTTTAGGATTGTCATGTATACCAGAGGACAACAAACAAGTACAGCTTGGGTGTTTATTGTGCTCAACTACCAGATTGAGGGTGGTATCCCGTGACTCCTGTGCATACAGATTCAATTGACTTGTTTTTTAATGCAAGAAGTGTCGCGATTTACGGTGCTTCAGCAAGTCAGAACAGTGTTGGTCAGGCAATAGTTCAGAACTTCATCAAGCCACAATACACAGGCAAAGTCTACGGGGTAAATCCAAAGTATACGCAGGTTCTTGGGATACCATGTTTTCCGACACTGCAAGAGATAGAGGGCCCCATAGACTTGGTTGTGGTGGCTGTACCAGCAAGGATTACCCCGAGAGTGTTCGAAGATATCGCAGCAAAGGGATCAAAGGCGGTCATTGTGATATCAGGAGGATTCTCAGAAACAGGCCCGAGAGGGGCTGAAATAGAGAATAAGATTGTGGCAATTGCCAAGAAGAACAAGATTCGGATAATTGGACCTAATTGTGTGGGTGTAGTGGATACTCATAGTCATATTGACACATTCTTTCTACCGGAATATCGATGTGGACGTCCAAAGCCGAGTAATGTTGCGAATATCTCTCTTGTTTCTCAATCAGGAGCTTTTGCTGCTGCTATCTCTGACTGGACTGCAGAACTAGGTCTAGGAATAAGCAAACTAATCAGTCTGGGCAACAAAAGTGATGTTGATGATGATGACCTTCTCTGTTATCTTAGAGATGATTCAACCACTCAGGTCATCTGCTACTACACAGAGGGATATGATGAAGAAAAAGGGCGAACATTCTTCGACACTGCTAAGACTGTGACACCAAACAAACCGGTTCTTGTCGTGAAGTCAGGGAGGGGGCAGAAGGCTCGGGCAGCTTCGATGTCGCACACAGGGTCTCTCGCAGGTTCTGACAATGTTGTCGATGCAGCATATAAGCAAGCGGGTATAATTCGACCAAATAACTTCGAACAAATGTTCGACATGGCTAAGGCACTCGCAATGCAGCCACCTGCAACGGGTGACAGAGTCCTCATGGTCACGAATGGAGGTGGTCTTGGAGTGATGACGACGGATGCCCTTGAGGCATTCGGACTCAACATTCCAAGTCCTTCACCTGAACTTCAGGAACGATTCAACGAACGGTTACCAGCATATTGTGCAGTTGGAAATCCAATCGATGTAGTCGGAGATGCAAACTCGAGTAGATACAATATTGTGTTTGAGGAAGCAATTGCGAGTAGTGAGTACGATATCTTTGTGATTGGCATGTTGTTACAGACACCTAGTCTGGATATGGATGTGACCAATGTCATTGCAAATCATCAACGATCATCAGGACTTCCATTTGTGGTTGTTTCAATGGGGGGAGGTTTCACAACAAAAGCGGGAGAGATAATGGCACTTATGGGTGTACCAACATATGCAACAGGGGAGAAGGCGGCCCTTGCTGCAAAGGCACTCGCAGAATATGGAGAAATCAAGTTTGGTGCCAAGTTCAACAAAACTGCGGTGTCTGACAAATGATAAAAAGGATGAAAAAATCAGCAACAAGAGAGAGGTCTGAATCATAGATGAAAGAAGCCAAAAAAATCTTCAAGACTGCTCGGGATGAGGGTAGAACCTTTGTACTTGAGCATGAAGCAAAGGACATAATGAAGGCATACGGTATCCCAATACCACCCTATACAACTGCAAGCACAGCTGATGAAGCAGTTGAGAGATCCAAGTCTATTGGTTTCCCGGTAGTGCTCAAGATACTCAGTAAGGACATTCTACACAAGTCGGATGCTGGAGGTGTAAAGCTCAACCTCAAGGATGAGGATGCTGTCAGAAAAGCCTTCGACGAAATCATGGAGAACGCAAAGAAGTATGGAAAAGAAAAGGGGATAGAAGTCGATCTTAGTCGAGGCGTGTTCATCTCAGATTTCGCAGACATGGGCACTGAGATTATTGTAGGGGTCACAAAAGACCCACAGTTTGGTCATGCTCTTATGGCAGGTTTGGGCGGCATCTTTGTCGAAGTCCTCAAAGATGTATCTTTCAGATTGATTCCATTCACAGAGGCTGATGCAAGGGAGATGTTGAGTGAACTTAAGGCATACAAGATACTCGAGGGCGTGAGAGGCGAGGGGCCACGTGATGTGGACGCGTTGATCAAGGTCATGCTTTCAGTGTCCAAAATGATTGAGGAGAATCCTGAGATAATAGAACTTGACTGCAATCCTACATTTGTGTATGAGAAGGGAAAAGGCGCTATTGTTGTTGATGCGAGAATTCTGATTGATGAATTAGATAAGACTCCTACTCACTGATTAGATTATGTAGAAGAATCAGACCCCTCTTGAGATCAATATCTTCTAATGGAGCCTTTTGTGAGGTCTTCGTATTCGTGGCAAGAAGCAATAAGAGTGCAACCAATCGAGGAACAAGACGAGCATACTGCAGCAGGAAGTCTTTGTTTCCAGTTGAGTCCACAATCAGACCCTCAAGACGTCGTGTCATTAGCTGAATCCTCTCTTCAGCCCCTGGGCTTAGTTTGAGTCCTTGAAAGAGTTCCACTGCGGCTGTTTCGTTTTGAAGGAAGTCTGATGATACACCGGTCCGTTCAAACATTTGCAATGCACTGATGATGATGGGATCGTAATGTTCTTCTTCAAGCCGTTCAATCTCTTGTTTTGCCGCCTGCAACTGGCTCAGAAATCGTAGCGAGTTTGTCAAAATGGTCCTAGAGGCTCCAGAAGTGGCTGATGCCATGATAGCCAGATGGTCACCATGGGTTTTTTCAAGGCTTGATGCAACTGATGAGTTCAGTTTTCTTTCAAATCCAGGAGAGAATCCAACACTAGCTGCTTTTGGTAGGACTGAGTGTGATCCTAGCCTACGAATCACTGTGAGTGCTCGGTAATCTTCCCTTGGGACATAGAAGAAAAGTATCCGAAGGATATCATATGCTGTTTCAAAATCGGCTTCTACTATAACATTACGACCTTGCCCTTTGCAGGTGAACGCACTAAGAATTGACCATGAAGAAACAACAGCCTCGCTGAGGTCCCTTCTTTGAAGTTCATCTGCGATCTCATGTTCTTCCAGAAATCGAATCAGCTTTTCTGAGGCTCCGGAAATCCTCTGGATTGTGTTGGGTCCAAATTGCAAATCTGCGACGGACTTGATGAAGCTCCTTGGTTCTCGGGATGGTGGTCTTAGGACCAGACCTGGATCTTTTCGTGTCATTGTCCACCATTTTGAAGTGGATGTGAAATAGTCGAGAAGATCTATTGCCTCCGTGATGTCTGAGAGGGTTGCTACATCTCTTGCCTCAAGATATGCAACAAGTCTAGTGAAAAGACTGAGAAATCGAGATAGATGGACTGAGATCTTAGATCCTAGAAACTGAGCTTCTGTGAATCTTGCTGCCACTGTATTGATTTGGTCAGTTATGGTGTCCTCTAGACCTGTCCTTAGCAAACCTCGGTAGACGTCAACTGGAGTCCTCGCCAAAGCCCTATAGTCTCCTGTTGTGTCAATTCATCAAGAGTTGGCATATAAAAGCTGACAAGACGCTACTTGCCATATCTCCTGGAGCGGTCTTCATAGGAGCGTAAGGCGCGCCATATGTCAATCCTTCGAACTGCGGGCCAGTAGATTTGTGCAAAGTAAAGTTCTGAATATGCAGACTGCCACAATAGAAAACCAGACAGTCGTTCTTCACCGGATGTGCGTATAATGAGATCAGGATCAGGGATGCCATTAGTGTAAAGATGGCCCTCTATGATATTCTCGTTGATCTGTGAGGGTTGTAATTCACCCGACTCTATCTTTTCCCCAATTGCTCTTACAGCATCAACTAACTCCGCTCTGCCAGAGTATCCAATAGCGACATTGAGGATGTGGTCTTTGTAGTCTTTGGTTTCCTCCTCAGCATCTTTAATTGCTTTCTGAACCTGCTCAGGCAAGAGGTCGACTCTTCCAATAGCCTGTATACGAACGCGATGGCGATGAACATCAGGATTCCCAACCACTTCGCCAAACTTTTCCTCTGCCAGAGCCATTATCTCCTTGACTTCATCCTCGTTTCTCTCGAAATTCTCGATAGAGAACGCATACAAGGTGCAGACTTTCACATTGGCTTCCCATAAGATACGCAAGACCTCCATAACCTTAGCCGCACCCCTGTGGTGTCCAAACCATGGAACCTCAAGACCATGTTCCCGGGCATACCGACGGTTTCCATCTAGGATAATGCCAACATGTCGTGGAGCTTTATCCTTGTCTAGCTGTCTGAAAAGAAAGTATTCGTACAGTCTATACATAGGACCGGATAGGTTCAACTCTAGCACACTCTGATTTAGCTGGAAATGGAAAAGTTCAGCTTAATAGATTTGATGTTATGCTTGTAGATGTACTAGATCATTTTCGAGATCTTCTCTGCAGCACGTTTCATATCTAGGAATATGAGACCTAGTTTTGCGTTTGCAGTTGTGGAAACTGTCAGACAGGCATTGATTCCAGCAGCAGTGACCAGTAACCAGCCATCGATTCCCTTGACATTGACTTGCTCAAGGTTCCCCTTTCCGAGCTCTATCGCTGCTCTCTCACCAAGACTCAGCATAGCGGCAGTCATTGCTGCGACCTTTGCCTCATCTACATCAGTGGGGAGAGCTGATACGATTGGTAATCCTTCTACACTGACTATAGCGCATGCTTCAATCTCTGGAATGCTCCCCTGCAGTTCATTCAGAACACCTTCGAGCGTATCTTCGCGGGTTTCTGCCATTTGGTTTCACCTGTCATTTGTACATTCTTTTCAGGATGACCTCTCTTGCTATTGCTTGAAATGCCCTCTTAACTCCTACGCCCTGTATAGCAATGGTTTCATAGATGGGAACATTCCCTCCTAGTCCTAGGAGATCTAGCATTTCATCACGTGACATCCTGTTTGGTAAGTCTCGTTTGTTAAGCATGACCACTATTGGAATCTCACGCCCAAGAGCATCGCCAAGGAATAACTTCAGCTCCTCAAAGCTCTCTGTGTTCTCATCACGTTGATCTGGTGATGAGTCGGCGACAAAGAGAATTCCATCAGTACCCTGCAGGACTACTTTCCTCTGGTGTCTATGTCGCTTCTGTCCAGCTACTGTAAACACGTCGAACAGAACTCGACCTCCAGCTGACATAGGAACATAGTCAAAGAACAATGTACGATTGGTTTCATCCTCGATAGCAGTGAACTCGCCTTTCTGTAGCCCCTCTACCTTTCCGTAAAGCCACCGGAGTGCTGTGGTCTTACCACCTAGGGACGGGCCATAGAAAACTAACTTGAGATGAATGCGTCCCTTGTCGTCTTTTCGAATTGTAAACACCTCATTGTGTCACTGCAGAGGTCCCTGTAGTGGGATGTTGATTGAGTAAAAGTTCAGTCTAATAAAAGCCTTTGTGGCACCGAAGGGTGGTTCTGGACGGCTTTTGTGATAGGTTGGACTTTTCATTTCAATATGCACTAAGCAGTAGACTACCAGACATAGATACAACTGTGTGTGTTATGATTGGTCCAGTTGATTGAACTTCTTTAGTGTTTCATTCATCCTCTTAAGGGTAGATACTGCCATGCTTGTACCGTTCTCCCAATCCCATGGACCAAGACCGCATTCAGGTCCCGCAAAGGGAACACGTTCAGCACCATACAGATCAACATTAGTCTGTAGATGTTTCTCCATTTCCTTGGTAGGCTGCAGGTATTTCATGTAATTCCCTGAGTAAATCTCTTGCCAAGCTGCCTTGATATCGACGCTCTGACTTATGGATGGTCCATCAGTTCTGACTATTGCAGCTCTGACGAATTTATCGTAATCCTCAAGCCATTGACGACTGACAAACACCCCCACATGTGCTTCCAGTAGGTTCCAGTCTGCTTGAAAGATTCGCTCAAAGGGCGACACGTGCAAGTGGATCCCCCGATAGACATTGGATGGAAAAGCGTTGTATATCTCATTCCAACATGCTATTAGATGAGATAGTTTTGTATCAGATGGTGTGTCAGTAAAAAAATCACCAAAACCCTCAAGACCGAGCGCGGGTTCATCAAGAGTTATTGTTTCCAAAATGAGTTCATTTGATGTGACTTTCGAGTTGATGACAAAAGCTCTCACAACTTCTGTGAAATACTCAACAAGTCTTTCATCATAATTTCTAGGAAACCCAGCAAGCCTTTGCAGATTCAGAGACAACTCCAGTGGCCCGGTTATACATGATTTATACGAGATTTTGTCAACTCCAAGATCTTCACAAAGTTTCTCTGCTCCATTTTGCAAAGCACTGATTTCAGCTATGCCAACATCTTCACTTGATGGTGGTTTACTTCCAACAGCAATAGCTGCAGCTACTGTCTGAGCTTCCTCTCTAGATATTCCGCCAAAGCTTGTACTGACATCAGTCTGTAGACCATCTGATTCGATCACATGTTGAAATACTGGCAGCAGAAACTGGTCTATCATTCCTCTACATTGTGCGTATGACACTACCGCTGTTTCAGGATCTAATGCTTGTGCTTTAATTCGAAATGCTGAGTTGTGTTGAGTTATGAAATATTCAGCATCATCCGTGACTACTTTTCCAGAACTTCTTTCCAAATGGTTTGCACCACTCAGATAGCGTTCTAAGTCTGCATGTAGCGGAAAACTTCCAACATCTATAGGTCGGATTGAATTATGTGCATCCATGGTTATTGTGAGCTCCTAGAGTCTATTCAATATATACAAGTTGGTTTATGGATGTCCCTATCCATGCAGACAATCTGATAAAACATGACCAATCTGCATGTTGAAGTAATCTTGAAGAGTACATCATTCATAGATTGAACTCAGTCTATCCAATACTTACTGAACTCAAAACTGCCAGGTGCAGATAACAACTGTGTGTTATTTCTGAACTCACACACGCTCTAGCTCAGCTAATGCTGACTTCAGGTCCTCTTCATCAAGCTCGCTTTCCTTCGGGGATAGTGGCTCAACTGCCAGGAACTTGTCTAACTCATCAGCTAGTTGTACACCTTGCTTCTTCATCACAAGCCGGATCAGACCAATGTTCACCTCTGCCTCTGAAACTACACAGAGTACTCCCTTCCCACAGGCTGAGGCGAAGATTTTGCCCTCAGAGAACTCAGAAGTGACTATCTCAAGCTCCCCAATCTGTAGGTTCTTGCCCTGCTCCTCACTTGCACAGAAGACCGCACTGGCAATGGCCCCAATACTGTCCACGTCTACAGGATAATAGCTCAGTTTGCTGACGTTGGCAATCGTAAGACCTGTCTTGTCAACGAGTATCACCTTTTTGATGCCCTTATCCTGTCTGATGATTTCGGTGAGGATTTTATCGAAGGCTTTTGGATCACTCATTAATAGTACACCTCTATCTTATTTTCCTACTGAGTGTTCTTAAGGACTACTAGGATGAGTCCTTCGTTCACTTCCGGTGCGATGTTAATCTGACCATTGGTTGTATCCAAGGTCAGGAATGACAGCGACCCCTCTCGAAGTTCTCGCACAGCGTCTAGTGCTTTTCCAACGAGGGAGGTTATTATTGCGGCGACGTTCTCTGTAGTTTCAGGGTCTAGATCACTACTGAGTGGTAGACCATCCATAGTGGTCACAACAACTCCACGGACTCCTTCCTGTGACTTAAGTCTTGAAAGAATCCCTTGAAGTTTTTCTTGACTAATCAACTTACAGTATCCTCGCTGATTCAACTGTGCTGTAACATCTACGCCGCAGTTGACTATTTTAGACTTGTGGAGATATGTTACAACACCTTTAGTTCCATTTGCGCATTTGAACAATATTTGGGGTTGTGTTACGTAGAAAAAGTGGTTGGTCGTGCAAGAAATGAAGCACGACCTTTGATTGTAATATCTAGAGCTATACGTCTTCCTCATCGTCAAAGAGCTTCTTTGAGCTTCTCTTCATCTGAGCAAGGCTACCTGTGAATGCTTCGTCTGCAGCCCTAGAAGGTGCTGATGCAGGAGCGGCTTCGAGCATCTCCTCCTGACGAGCAATCTCCTCCTCTTCCATGTTCAGGACATTGTCAGTCTTGTCAAGCATTGCTTGAACAGCTTTAGGCGCACCCTTTGCTTTTGTCTTCAGAGCCTTTCTGAATGAAGCAATTCGTTTACGACCTCCTTCCCGGTCACCGCGGAATGACTCCTCACCAGCTTTCTGAGTGACGAAGGTCGCACCAACTGTTGGATCGAGGGTTTCCATTATCTCCTCTTCCTTCTTGGACACCTTGAGTTTTGTTGTGACTGCACGTACTCTTCTGGCACCTTCTTCATCAGTATAGGCGACTTGGACCTGTATCGGGACTTCATCCTCTTTGATTTCCGTTTCAGGTTCGACCTCAAAGTACAGCTCATGGTCTTCTCCGACAACTCCAATCTTGCTCTCACTCTTTTTCTTCAGCTGGTCTACAACAGCTCGAGAAACTCCCGATGCGTCTTTGACCTTAACACCAGGAGGTGTCACAAGACGAACCTCTACATCTCTACCTAGAAGTGATGCTCCAGCCAGTTCTGATAGACTTCTGTCGAGCTCGTTTGGAGTGACATAATACATCTGACCGCCTGTGGCTTCTGGTAAGAGACCTAGTGTCTGGAGTTCCATTCCTGCCCCGGATGCAATACCAACCACATCAACCGCGGTACCGAGTTCCATGAACATCTTCCCCAAGTCCTCGTAGTATTGGCTCGCAGGTGTCACTTGGTATCCTTCAAGGGCGCCAATCCCTTCATTCGCTAGACCGTCAGTAAGAAGAACAACTCTTCCCACATTGCGATGTTTGGCAATGACATAGGCCATTCCAACTGCAGGACCGAGGGCTGTTCCACCCTGGTCACGGAGCGCCTGTACATGCTTCTTCAGCTTGTCTTTGTTCTTACCGACACCAATCAACCTGATTTTATCAAGAAGCTTCTTCGTAGAATCCACAATGTCCTTGAGGCTTGCAAAGGATTCTCTAGGAAGCTCAACTGGGTTACCATTCTCAAGATTTCTGGCCACAACAGAACTCTCAAACTCTATCAGACCGAACATCGTTTCAGGTGCATTTGCAGCAAGACTGTCGATTGAAGTATTTAGACTACGTTTTACTGCTGCTAGGTTTGCTCCTGCCATTGAACCTGAAACATCAATGAGTCCTAGGAAGGACTTTCCACCAACAGCGATTACGTCAGTGGTTGTACTTGGATCTGGGGGTGCTTCAACAACGAAATCAGTGTCATCACCCGCTACTACAACCTCGCCCTCTATCACATTTAGAGTTCCACAAAATGGGCACACAAAGTGCCTACCCACTTTTGGATCTTCTTTGATTTGGTCAACACTAAGGAGGAAACCATTACACTTGTGGCATGCTATGGGTTTTCCTACAATCTTTGTTGTTTCATGCGCAAGATGACCAAATTCTACGCGCAAGACATATGGAATGTCGCTCAGTACCTTCTTCGAAGCAGGAAAAGCCTCTGAGCTGGTTCTCAACATAGGCATCTAATACTAGCCTCCAAAATTTATTGGCTGACCTTTGCGTGAGTGGTTTTAAGTGAATCGACGAAGAATAGCGTTCGCAAAGGAGCATCTTTCTCCGAAAAAGAGAATAACAGACCGACGCGTAAGATATTTACACACCTAATGTCAGAACTGCAGGGTAGACAATTCAGACCTCAAGGGAGGAAAACTCACAGATGGCTGATCAAGCAAAGATTGAACAAGTTGTACAGGAAACGATGTCTGCTAATGCAGATTTGGAAGGCATTGTCATATGTGATGCCAAGGGAAATGTAGTATTTGGGCATACAATAAGCGGGGGAACAAAGCACTCAGATGTAGCGAACCTTGCTGTGAAGATAGCAGCTAATTCTTCCCAACTTTCGGCTAGTTTGGATAAAGGAGGTCTGAAGGAAGTCAGTATCGCATCAGACAATGGTTTCATCGTAATCCTAGGCGACGTAAAACTTGTGCTAGCTGGAATTGCAGGTGAAGGTGCGAGAGAATCACTAGGGCTCCTTAGGATGGCTTTGAGAAGAGCGCTCTTGAAGATAGTCTGATAGAAAGCGCCTGAAAAAGACAATAGAGTTACACTTTTCAGCAGTTTGGAGGATGCCCTCTAAGCCTGAATACATAATCCAGATGTAGCTGGAGTAATACTAGGGTCATACCAACCGTATTTAGGACTGTGTAAAATCGGAATAACACGCTTGGTCACGCTAGAGTTGTTCTGACTGTAACTTGCCGGAAGGGAACGGGACTTGGTTCACATTGAGAAGCTTGTATGCAAGGGCTTCAAATCATTCGGAAGAGAGTCAGTCACTGTTAGGCTCAATCCGGGATTTACTTGTATTGTTGGACCGAATGGGTCCGGCAAGTCCAATGTAGTTGATGCTATCCTTTTTGTGCTTGGACAGCTCAGCGCGAAAACTCTCCGTGCCAATGTATTCTCAGACCTGCTATATTCTCCACCCAAACCCAACATGCCTCCAAAGGCTAAGTCTGCTCATGTGGAGCTTCATTTCAACAACAAAGACAGGAAGTTGCAGATTGATGCAGACAGAGTTGTGATTGAGAGACAGTTGGATGACTCAGGAAAATCTGTGTGTCGAATCAATGGGAAAGTAGTGACCCGCGCTGCAGTGTTGGATGTAATAGGTGCCATTGGTGTCGACCCTAATGGATACAACCTTGTCCTCCAAGGTGAGATTGCTCAGATGGTCAAGGTGAGTCCAAATGAGAGAAGGAAACTAATCGAGGAGATTGCAGGGATATCCGCGTACGATGAACAGAAGGACCGTGCTCTGAAGAAACTGGCTGAAAGTGAATCTAACTTAGGTAAGGTTGACATGCAACTACAGGAGAGACGGCGACATCTTGAGAAACTCGAAGAGGACATGTCTGATGCTCGTAGGTATCAGAATCTCCATGAACAGATACGGAAACATAGGGTCGACATTCTCGCATGGAGTACCATCAAGGGTAGATCGCGAATAGAAACCATCAACGAAACTCTGGCACAGCGTGCTGAAGAGGCAGAGAGTCTTGTCAAGGAGTCAGTCGAAGTAGAAACTGGAATTGAAGGAACAGAAACTGAGATTGAGAAGATAGACCATGACATCGACCAAATCACTGGCGGAGACTCAACTAGGGTGTCAGAACAGTATGGTATAGTGTCTGCGGCTGTGACTCATGTGAGAGGAGACCTAGACAGAGCTCAAGCAGAATTCGACAGGGCAAATGGTGAAAAGATTACTCTCAAAGAAGAGCTCGAAACTATTCAAGATGAAATCAGTCACAATGAACAAGTTTTGACTGACAAGACGGAAGAACTCACCACTCTTGAAAAGGAGATAGCAAGTACAACTGCACAGATTTTTAGATTGGAAGAGATGTCTGAGAAAGCGCAAACAGCATATTATGAAACCACACTGCGGCTACAGGACTTGAACAACCAGATGAGACACTTGGATGAGGGTGTTTCTGAGATTCGGTCAACGATTAAATCTGACAATAGAGAGCTTGGACTTGCCTATGAGGAGCTCAGGGATGCGACTGAGAGTTTGGAGAAGACTGATGCTGAGATTTCACAGCTAAGGGAAACAATCCCCGAAAAAAGAGCTGAGCTTGAGGAGTCTGAGAAACTCGAAGAAACCAAACAATCGAAAATCACTAGTCTGTCCAAACAGCTCTCAACTGTTGATGCCGAAGTGGCAGAGAGTGCGAAAATAGTATCCCAGACAAGAGAAGAACTCATCAAGGTACAAGCTCGCCAAGATGCCTTGAAAGAGGCTGAAGATGCGTTTCTAAAAAGACGTCGTGCAATCGCCACAGTGCTAGAACTCAGAGATGCCGGAGCTATCAAAGGGATTCATGGTACAGTTGCTGAGCTAGGAACAATTGATCCGGATTATTCAGTAGCATTAGAGATTGCTGGGGGTAATAGGCTCTCCCATATTGTTGTTGAGAATGAACAGGTAGCGACAGAATGTGTCAACGTCCTGAAGAGTGAGAAAGTTGGTCGGGCTTCATTTATTCCTCTTGACAAAATCAAAACAAATCCCCCAGGAAAACTACCCAAAGAGGATGGTATTATTGACTTTGCATTGAATCTCGTGAAATTCGACCCGAAAATGCGTCCAGCTTTCGAGTTTGTGTTCTCCGACACAATTGTGACAGAGGACTTTGATACAGCAAAACAACAAGGATTCCGAGGCCAGAGAGCTGTTTCTCTTGAGGGAGATCTCGTAGAACGTTCTGGTTTGATGACTGGAGGCTATTTCCAGAAGACCACAATGGGTCTGTCGCTACAGGTTGAGGATACCAGTCCGGAAATTGCAGAACGTCTTCAGGGTCTGGAAGAGATATTGACAGACCTTCGAAGTAAGCAAGATGCACTTCGAAAAGAGCGGTCAGCCCATGAAAAAGAAGTACAGAGTCTCTCAAAAACAAACTATAGACTACACATGGAACTAGAAAGAATCGAAGAGCGGTTTGAAGATCAAAAGACTAGGGCAGAGATACTACAAGAGAGATTAGACAAGGCCAACCTGACAATTGGCGAGCTCGAGGCGCAAGTAAAGGAACTTCAAGAGCGAGATGAAGAGCTTAGTGTTCAGCGTGAGCGAGTAAGGGCTCAACGGGATGAAGCCAATGAAACTTTAGTCACCTCAGATGCTAACAAGCTCATTCAAGAGATTAAAGACTTGAAGGAAGTACAAGAAGAATACAACAGACAGAGGGAGAAACTACAGACCGAAATAACCTCAGTAAGAGTGGCACTTGATGAGCGACTTGGCCCAAAGGCGATCGATATAGAATCCAAGATACAGTCTCAGGACGCCATCATTCCGGGTCTTGAGGAGGAAGTAAAACGATTACAGCTAGGACTCTCTGAGAGAGAGGGTGAGTTCGAGAAGCTGAAGGAAGAGAGAGAGCAGATTGATGAAGCTGTCAAGGATAAACGGGTTCGCCAACTTGAGCTAAAGGAGGACCTTCGAAATCTTAGACTAAGGCACGAGGAAATACGTGAAGCACAGACATCCAATGAAAAGGCGGTTTACAGGCTCCAGACTGAACAGAACAGACTCGAAACGGATATCGTTGCATATATTGCTGAACTGAACACTGTGGCAGATACTCAGGAAGCTCTTGAAGAGAGAGAAGAAGCGCGAGAACTCACTTACAAGGAAATAGAAGAGCTTGAGGATAAAATCAAAGAGATTGAACGAGAACTTGATGCGATAGGGCCAGTCAACCTGAAATCTCTCACTGACTATGACATGGAGAAGGAACGATACGAAGAAATTGTTGATAAAAAGACCAGACTAGAAGACGAACGTAGAGAAATACTTGTTTTCATGGAGGAACTTGAGGCAGAGAAGACACAGAAGTTTCTCACAGTCTATAACGAGATTGCAGACAATTTCGCTACAGTGTTTGCTAAACTATCTCCTGAGGGTGAGGCCAACCTTATGCTTGAAAACCCCGAGTATCCTTTGATGGGAGGAATCACCGTTAGATCAAAGCCACGTGGGAAGGAGCTCGTCACTCTTGATGCTATGAGTGGTGGGGAGAAGACGCTAACAGGTCTTGCGCTCATTTTTGCAATTCAGATGTATAGTCCAGCTAGCTTCTACATCTTTGATGAGATAGACGCAGCTCTTGACAATGTAAACGCTCACAACGTTGCACTCCTCATTTCCGAGATGTCAAAGAATTCACAGTTTGTTGTTGTTTCTCTGAGAGACACAACAGTTCGAAAGGCTGATTTGCTGGTGGGAGTATCAAACCAAGATGGAATCTCTAGAATTGTTTCGGTTGATTTGGAGGAGGTTGCGGCATCAGCATGATGGATGATGAGTCTCCCTTCTGGGCAACCCCACCGTACATTCTTCTCACTGATGTGCTTCAGTTGGACAAAGTTGAACCATGGAACGTTGATGTTGGAAAACTTGTTGTAGGTTTCCTTGATGAGATGAAAAGGCTTGGCGACATCGACTTTCGTATATCAGGTAATGCATTGTATTCAGCATCAGTGATTTTCATGAGAAAGACCAGAGAGCTCGTTGAGCTTGGTCTCTTACCACCAGAAGAGGATGATGAAGACGGGGAATTGATTATTCCGCTCATTCGCCCACCTTTCAGACTGACTAATCGACGTGTGACACTTGAAGAGTTACTCGTTGCGATGGATCATGTACTCAGTAAAGGCGTTAGACAACGTTCTACACCCACAAAACGAAAATACAGCGTTAAAGGAGATCCACTGACCTTTCAGGTGAATATTGACCAAGCTAACATTGAGGAAACAATCGCTGATGTCTATGAGGACCTCTGTAGAATAATGAAGATTGGAGATGTTTCAAAGTTTGTCGACGTGCTCATGAACAATACTAGACAAGAGATTGTTCGCGTCTTCTTCTCATTGTTGTTCCTTTATGGAAGAGCATACATTGACCTATGGATGGATGATGAGGGAGTGATATGGGTTAAACTCATGGAACCACCAGAGGTAACTGATAAGGAGGAGGCTCCTGAGGAGGAGGTTCAGCCAGAGATTAAGACCTAAGGTGATAGTGTTGAATGAGGATATGACTACGCTGGAAGCAGCCCTCTATGTTTCAGGCAGAGCGCTAACTTTGGAGGAGCTAGCAGACATCATTGGAAAATCTCAATCAACCGCACAGAAGATACTTGATGAACTGAGCTTCGAGTACAGCAAGAAAGAAGGAGCTCTAGAGGTGGTTGCACTACCAAAGGATCGCTATGTGATGCAGCTAAAACCAGAACTCACACCCCGGGTCGGGAAACTGATACCAGGGGGCCTCTTGTCCTTCGCCACTCTTCAGACTCTAGTCTTTATTGCTCTTAAACAACCTATCATGCAATCAGAACTTGTTGCGCAAAGGGGTACGCATTCCTACGATCATATCCGAGACCTCGTTGACAAGAAGTTCGTAGATGCTGTTCCAGAGGGACGTTCCAAGCTGCTAACAACCACACAGCTATTTGCAGATTACTTTGGTCTGGATAATGACCGAGTCAAACTCAAAGCCCAACTCAAGTTCAAGATGAAGAAGATACTTGAGGACCAGCGTGAGATAGAAGAAGCCGCAGGTCCGACTTCAATCTAGATTCCAAGTGGGACGAATATAGACAACCACAACAGGATTCCAAAGATCAGCAAGAACAGTCCTGAAACAAAGCCTGTGTTCTTTCTAAATTTGAAAAGGATTCCAGTATGGACAACACCATTTAGTATACCATTGAGCGAGATTCCAAGACCATAGAGAACTCCCCATGGCGCCTGAACTGCAATTGGGAAATAGAATAGGAAACTAAGTAGAACAAGCACATGACTGAATGCAACCAAAAAGTCGCGACCAGACATTGACTCTTTGGGTGTTCCATTGGGATTCTTTCGCAATTGGGCTTCAACCTCCCAGGCCTTGGTGTAGTTCTCCTCAAGAAAGTGTCCAGCTTGTGCGATGCAGACAAGAAGGTAGAGTGTGGGTGAATACACCCACGTTAGAATCTGGCTTGGAAACAGATATCCGACAACAATTGAGGCCAGTGTTAGGATAACAAGAAATGCAATCAGTGGTTTGAAGACCTTCATAGAGAGAGCGTTCCTAGCATACGATATTAGTCCACTGGTAAACTAGCATACACGTGGAATAGGCTCGCCGTATGGCACCTGGATTATCTTACGACCCCCGATTGTTGTCTTCATCACAACTCTAGCTTTACCCTCAAGGACCTTACCGATTATGCAGGCGTCTTTAGTCGCTTTATGGTCTGCAAGTGCATCAAGGATGTCGTCAGTCTTCTTTGAGTCCACACTCATAACTGCCGTGCCCTCACAACTCATATGCAGTGGATCTAGTCCTAGTACATTGCATAGAGACTGGACTGCTGGACGAACTGGGATTTCTTCTTCCTGGATCTCGAACTCAACCTTAGATTTGGATGCGATTTCATTCAGGGCAACAGCAGTACCACCTCTGGTTGGGTCCTTCATAGCGTGGACTCCACCCACATCAAGGCACGACCGAATGGGTTCCCAGAGAGGTGCAACATCACTGGTCAAATCGGTTTCGAATTTCAGACCTTCTCGATGAGCAAGTAAGGAGGTGCCATGGTCTCCGATTGGTCCAGTCACGATTATGTCATCGTCTGCTCTTGCACCGCTATCGGTGATAGGATAGTCTAGATAGGGAACTCCTATACCAGTTGTTGACATCACGATTCCGTCAAGAGTTCCTGGAGGCATGACCTTGGTGTCACCTGCAATCATTGCCACACCGAGTGGTTCAATGATACTATTGAGAGACTTGAGCATAGTCTGCAATGAAGCGATCTCAACCCCTTCCTCAACTATGACCGTGTTGGTCATTGCAGTAGGTTGGGCGCCCATGACTGCCAAATCATTGATAGTTCCGCAGGCGGTAAGTATTCCTAAGTCGCCACCCGGAAACACGATTGGATGTATGGTATGAGCGTCAGTACACACAATCAGATTGGCCCCTGCAGCTTGAAGTGTAGCTCCATCATCCATCTCATCCAATCCAATATCCCCAATCTTCCTCCGGCTAAAAGAAGGAATGATGACGTCTTCGAGCAGACGCTGCATTATCTTACCTCCAGCACCATGTGCTGTTTCAATCTTTGGCATTATCCATCCTCCGACTGTGCAGTGGTTTTGGGCAGACCTCAGAAGTATTTGAAGAGGTCGCTTTAGACACGAAAAGATGTTGGCCACTAAGCAACATTTAAAACGAATCTACAAGGAGCGTCATTGACCTAACCAAGAGGTAGTCAGAAATGGGTGTCTGGCATAGAAGATCAACACGTACAGCAAGTGGAGCTCGATTGAGGCGATTCAGAAGTAGAAGGAAGCATCAGATGGGTCGCACTCCAACTGAAACCCTTATGGGTGAAGCAAAGAGGAGAACAATCGACAGTAGACGGAAAGCAAAGAAGACCCCAGGCCTTCGTCTAAATCAGGTCAACGTCACGGATCCATCAAAGAATGTCACATTCCGTGCCGAGCTGCAGGATGTTGAGAAGAACGAGGCAAACATGGACTATCAACGTAGAAAGGTCATCACGCGCGGGACTATCATCAAGACCTCAAAGGGTCGTGCCAAAGTGACAAGTAGGCCCGGTCAGGATGGCATAATTAATGCTGTACTAATCTAGACAGCTCTTTTTGTAAGAAATTATCAGGTCTAACCTGCAGTGGATTTTGCTATCTCAGCTTCGATGCTTGTTATTATGAAGTCTTTTCCGCCTGTAATTTTGGTGGAGCTACTTCCACATTGTGGGCACTTCATAGGTGCAAAGACTGCTATCTGGTCGGGTACATCAGGAGCTATTTGTGACTCGCCTTCGAATCTGCAATCGTTGCAGAAAAGTCTGCCCTTGACTGTCTTGATGCGTAGCTCTGCACCTTCTAGAATTGAGTTTTTGCTAGCAATCTCAAAATTGAATACTAATTGCTCAGGGATGAGAAATGTGAATTCTCCCACCTCAACATTGACAACAGACACCTTTGTTGCATTGTTGTTCTTTGCTGCTTCGAGAACTGTATCAACAATGGAGCATGCTGCGGAGAACTCGTGCAATTAGTGACACCGATGTGAACAGGGATTTGGTCCAGTTAAGGCATTTCCGCTATAGCCAAAGGTTCAGACTCTTTATATGAATCAATGTTCATTGAAGACAAGTCCTGTTATGATGTAAGAGGGAGTCCCTTTGTCCAAGACATCTAAAACATCAAAGAAGACGACTGCATCAAAGAAATCTTTGGCTAAACCAAAGAAGGAGACCTCCAAAACTAAGACCAAAGCAAAACCCAAAGAAAAGACAAAGAAAGCTGTGAAGAAAAAACCATTGAAGAAAGCTCCCAGCAAGAAAGACAGTGAGATGTTGAATGAACTGGAAACTGAGATAAAGAGTGATGATGAACAGGTTTGCCTAGGTGCTGTCGAGCGTCTAGGTGTTCTCAATCACCCAGATGCGACACGGGTCCTGATTATCGCATTAGCAGATCCAAGATATATGGTCAGGATTCATGCAGCCGCTCAGTTGGGTGAAAGGAAAGACAAGAAATCAGTGGATGCCTTGGTAGCGTCACTTAATGATGATTCCATTTTTGTCAGACAGACAATAGCAGGTGCTCTGGAGAACATCGGAGGGGCGAAAGCAAAGAAAGCGATTTCCAATGCTGAGAAAGAGGGTTTGCTTCTGGATGAGCTCCCAGAAGGGAAGAGACTAGGTGAGTAGGAACTTAATTCATCTTTATCGCATTCAGAGTCTATATGTATTCGACTACATTCTGCTTATATTGAAAAAAGTCAGGAGTTTTGTAGACGACTTGACGGAGATTTACTATCTTGAATGATTCCCCTAACGATGAGATTGCTAAAATCGAGTCACTGATCAAAGATCTTGATTTGGACTATATGCGTGGACTGGTTTCTGAGGAAGAGTACAACAAGAAATTGGCCGAATTGAAGCAGCAATTGGAGCAAGCCGGAGGATCTCCTCAGGATGTGCCTTCGGTTCAAAGAATAGAAGTAGAAGCATCTGAACTTCAAGCCACCAAGCTTCATCCGCCACAAGTTGAGAAGAAGGCCACAGTAGATCCCGTCACAGCTGTGAAGAGAACAGTAGAGGGCATGAGAAGACTCGCCTTGGAAAGGATAGCACAGGAAGCCGGTGTATCAATCATGAATGTCACTAAAATCCTCAATGACCTTCTTGATGGAAGAGAACTATCAGGGAGAATTGACCATGATAGAGGTGACTTCATCCTCGGCACAGGATCTGGACCCCCGCCCAAGACTGTTGCTGTATGTCCCTTCTGCAGAAACGATCTCAAGCGAATTGCTGTCAAGGGAGAGACTGTAACCTGTACCATGTGCAAGGAGTCATTCATAGTTTCATAATAGCATCCTAGGTGATTGCAGATGGACTTCTTTCAAGCCTGTCTGAAAGCCGATAATCGGGCGGCTGTTAATGCTATCAAGAATATGATTCCTTCTGCTCGTCCGTCAGCAATTTGGGCAGTCCTTATGCATGGAGCAGCATGGCACGAACAGATTACATACGATACACCACACTCAACAATTCTGGTTAATTCGATACATCGCATGATAGAAGACTTTGGCAGTCATCCTGGTCTTGCTCCTGAGGTTCCATCAGAATTAGTCAGGGTATCACTTGAAGATGAAAGGAAAACGGACATTCAAGAACTAATCATTGAACGTCTGGCACTTCATTTAGCAGATATTGACCATTGGAAACTGGAGAAAGGACCAAGGTACAATGTAGAGAAGAGTGTTGATTCTCCTGATAATGCGGTCCGAAAGATGGAGAGTACGGTCCGACAGAAGAGCCTTGTTGGCTCTTGGGAGGCATCGGTCATTTTAGCAGCCAGAGATGAGCCCATTAGACTAAAACGTGTCATCACATCACTTGCCGCTGAGGAGCCCGACAGACTCGGACATGCGTTCATTATGCCTCTTTCACTCATTGTAGAACTGCCAAGAGCTGAATATACTCGACCACAGATTGCATCACTATGGCACCTCATGGAGTATCTTGTGCGAAAGGTTCCTTCGAAATCGCCAGAAGGATTCTCTCAAGATGATAATCTGAAGAATCTGGTGAAGTCAACTGATTTAACAGTCTACAAGAATGTTTTCAGGAACTCTATAGTTAACTATGGGATTCTTGGGCATAATGCAATATTCGCCCAGAGAATTGCAGATGCAAATCAGAGGGGTCTTGTGACAAAAGAGATGGTTCAGTGGCTTATTGAAAAACTGAAGCAGAATATTGGTGGCAAGATGGTATCTGATGATAATTTGACATACGAAAAGATAATGAAAACAGAGAGTCGAGCAGATTGGGGCCAGCAACCCGAACTTATCAGACTGCCTCACACAAAGAACGTTCAGGACTGGATTGATGCAGATGACATCTCCGACATGTGGAACACAATGACTCATGAGAAATCCAGCGAGTTTGAAAACAGACTCCCTGAGTATGATGGTGAATGGTCACTTGTTCGATGCTGTCAGTATATTATGGCTACCCTGCTGAGCGAGCCACGTGCGTCTCATGTGATGATCTTCACTCATGCGGCTTGGAGTCTTGTTGATCATGGGCTGATTCCCACAGATTTGGCAACCCTTCAGGTCCATAGGATGCTGCGCAGGCACTTGAGTGAGTGGTAATCCCCACTCGTTTCTTGGGCAGAACAAAGATTCTGTCATCACTAACTTCAATGGTGGGCTCCCAGACTGATTGGTATCAAAAATCTTGTTTAGTCGCTAGAAGGATAGGAGAAAGAGAGAGATATCCCCTCTCTGAATCTACTTCTCATCACCTAGTCTGTAAGACTCAGCTAGAAGGTCTGGAATATATCGGACCTTCATCTCACCATCCGCCATCATATCGTTGATTTGGATTGTGCAAAAGGGACACTCTGTTGTCACCATGTCAGCACCTGTTGCTAAAATATACTCCTTCTTTGTAGTAGCAATCTTCTGTGACAGTTCACGTTGGCCCGCACGGACTCCACCACCTGCACCACAACAACGATTCTTGTATGGGTCCTCGATATATTCCACACCAGGAATCATCTTGAGAAGCTCAACTGGTTCATCGTAGACATGCTGACCCCTTCCCAAGTGGCAAGG
>JBHLOX010000134.1:0-7190 GCA_048940045.1 Promethearchaeota archaeon | reverse complement strand
TTCGAAACCTCATTCTTGTCCCATTTGTTCTTCGCACTTCTGATTCTGGAGAGTCTTCTGCTTCCAAAGTATTGAGATGCATAGTTAGCAAACCAGATGCCTGTTGAGTGGACATGTCCACCATGTCGTTGGGCAATCTTGAAAATGACGAAGCTCTGAGCCCAGGAGAACATGTAGAACATCCTCCGTTCGTCCTCTAGAAAGTATCCCATCATGGTGACTCCTGTCTTGGAGTTCACGTATCCATCAATACCAGCTTTCGCTGATGCCTGTTCGAACTGAAAATCATCCAGTATGGCTGGAAGATTCTCTAAGGGGGCGAATGCCTGACCAACGACCAGTGTTGGTCCCTTCTTCTTAATCTTCATTGGATAGTAGCGCTCATGCCATTCGTGTTCCGCAAACTCATCATCATAGACGACTCCGCGGTACATCTCAGTGATTTCCTCAACTACTCTCCTACCCTCCTCTATCTCTTCCTCGTCACCCTCATAGACAACCATCAACGATCCATGATGAGCTGGAATTGGGAACCGTTTTTCACCTTCCCAGATTGCTTTCTTTAGATCTGTGTATTTCGACTCCTCAAACTTGATTGTAAATGGAAGAGGTCCATCCTCGAGTATCTTCTCAATCGCAAGAACCATCTGATAGTTCTCTTCAAAGCTTGAAACAATCACCTTCATGGGAGTGAGTGGTTTGATTTTCAAGGTGACCTTTGTTATTATTCCAAGAATCCCCTCAGTATCGCAGAAAAGGTCGAGATCTTCTGTTTTGACTAGTTTACCGTTTGGTAGGACTACTTCAAGTTTGATGACATTCTTGTTGATGTTGCCATATTTCAGAGACCCGATACCATCCCCTCCCTGAGCCACCCAACCACCTACAGTGGCAGAAAGTCCAGAAGAAGGATAGCATCGTGTGTCTAGACCTTGTCTGTTCAGTTCAAACTGCAGGTTTGCCCACGAAATACCAGGTTCAACAGTGACTGTCAGATTCTTACCATCGACCTCTAGAATTTTGTCCATTCGACGCATGTCAACGACGACACCACCCTTTCGTGGAATGGCGCCACCATAGCCTGAGGTTCCAGCGGCACGTGGGACTAGTGGCACTTTATATTTCTGTGCAACAGCATATAGTGCTTTGATCTCCTCAGGAGTTTGAGGTTGTACAATGGCATCAGGCTTGGTGTTCATGAGCCATCCAACTTGCTTTGGGAGAGAACCAACATCTTGTCCAAACAAAATCAGTTCATGCTTTTCGGTAACTAGGCGGTCTCCAAAAATCTCCTTCAGTTTCTCTTTCGGTTTTGATTTCAGGACCATGAGTCCACTCTCCAGCTCATGAACAGAGCCGCTTACGGTCTGTGGCTTGGAAAGTTGTAAGATAAAAACCTAGCGAGGGAAAGCATTTTCGAGATTATGATTGATTGGATTGATGAATAGCTCGGATATTTAAAAAACCTCCATTAGCCAAATGAATTATATGGACTTGAATCACGATAGCCTCTGAAAATACCCCGGGGGAATAGGGTGTGAATAATTCAAAGAAACTAGTAATTGGAGTCGCAATGACCTTCCTTCTCATTGCATTTTCCGGTGCATTTGCCGCTTTGGGGATGCCAAGCATCACTAGCGAATGTGGGATTCCTGCATGTCACGGAACTTATACCATGGCAATTACTTCCAATGCCACCGGAACAGTGAATGCAACGGTGGGTGATTCTTTCTCATTGGTTATTGATGCTGCATCTTATGCTAGTTCACCATCAGCGGGAGAAATGGCGGTTTCAGTTCGTAGTGGATGGGCTGATAACAGCAATTTCTCATTCACTGAAGAGGTAATCCTCGATAATGGAGCTGGAGATTCAAACGCGGTTCTCGGAGAAATCACGACAATATTCTTCTTCTCTCCTCAAACTGCTGGTAACCTTACTCTCAGAATATGGACAGCGGGAATAAGTGGTATTTCACAGAGTCTTGATGTTTTGGTATTAGCAACGATTGATGACACACCACCAATCATTGACCACCCGCCAGATCTTTCAATCCCAGAGGGAGATCTCGCGAGTAATATAACATGGACTCTATCAGAAGAATCTCCGAGCGGCTTTGAAATATTTGACAATGGTATCTCTTGGGTTGTGGAACATTATTGGGAGGGGGCACCAATTGTATTGACACTCAATAACCTCACCTTAGGTGGTCACAATATTACTATCGTGGTATGGGATGCTGGAGGGAATAATGCATCGGATCAGGTTAACGTGACTGTCTTCGATGGTACAGCTCCAACAATTGATAGCCCAGATGATTTGGACTTTCAGGAAGGTTCAACGGAAAATACAATCACTTGGCATGCATCAGATTTACATCCTACAAGTTTTGAAATCACTAGGAACGGGACACTCGTTAAATCTGGACTGTGGAACTCAAGTACAGAAGCAATTACCATATCAGTTGATGGCTTAACTCCAGGCTTTTACAATTTCACTATTCGAGTAACAGATATCGGGAATAATCACGTGACTGACGAAGTGAATGTGTTTGTTCGAACTCCAGTAACTCCAACGGGAACTCCATCGCAGCTGCCCATGGAAATTATTGCAACGGGAGTTTTAATGGCCATCGGGGTTTGTGTAGTTATCATTGTTGCCTTTAAGAGAAGATGAGCACAAACTTTGAAACTAGGGAAAGTCAAGTGGAAAGATTTTAAGGTGGCTTGCAGTGACCCACCTTGGTCACATTCACGGAGACCTCTAACATGGACTTCGCATCACTAAAAGAACATGATCTCCAAGATTACGCCTTCACTTGCGCTCAATGCAGTTTCTGCCAAGTCGGACATGGTGCTTGTCCTACATACAAAGTCAAACGTCGAGATAGCTATTCTGGAAAAGGAAAGATGCTTTTGACCCGCGCTCTGATGCAAGGGCGAATTAGACCTTCAGAGGGACTCGAAGGTCTTAGAGATGCTATCTTTGGATGCACACTATGTGGTGGCTGTGAAGAAGTCTGCCAGGTAGACATACCATTTGTTAAGATATACCAAGTCATGCGTTCCGAATTCAAGAAACGGGGTATGTGGCCCGAAGAACTGAATATGGCAAAAGACACTCTTCTTAAAAGCTACAATATCCAAGGACAAGCTCAGATGGATCGAATCGAAGGATGGTCATATTGGACACCGAATGAGGATGATCTTTTAGACAAACAGGGTGCCCAGGCAAAGACAGCTTTCTTCGTCGGTTGCGCATCATCATTTCGGGGTATATCTATTCAAGCGACAATTGCGTCAACATTGATAATGGATAAGATAGGTGAAGAATATACTCTCCTTGGTGAGGAGGAATACTGCTGTGGCGCACCTCTCATCATGACTGGAGATTTCGAAGGTGCGCGAGTTCTTGCAGAGCACAACATCCAGAAATACAAAGAGCTAGGAGTCGAGCGGATCTTTACAAACTGCCCAGGATGTTACAAGATGTGGGCACACGAGTATCATGAATTCTTAGGTATTGATCATGGTTTTGAGATTCTGTATGGGTATCAATACCTAGCAGATTTACTTGATAGTGGAAAATTGACTGGTCTTAACACTCCAATTGATTCGATCGTTACTTTCCATGATGGTTGTGATGCAGGTCGAAACACAGGATTCTTCGAGGAGCCTAGGAAAGTTCTTGAATATCTACCTGGAGTGACTTTCGAGGAGTTGCCACATAACAAGAACAACTGTTACTGCTGCGGTTCGGGTGGTGTACTCAGAGCCTATGATGCCGACTTTGCATTGAATATAAACAGACTAAAAGTGGAGGATATCCAAGCGACAAATGCGGATATTGTTGCTAGTGGTTGTCCATCCTGTGTCGACTTTATGGCTGATCAATTACCACAAGCTGGATGCACAAAACCAGTGAAGGATCTTGCTGTTTTAGTTGCACAGGCGTTAGGGCTAACCTGGGATGGTCTTGATGAAATTTACGGATGATTGAATCAGAATCGCATCTCTATTTGGTTTCGACATGTAAATATATGGCCGCGTAAAGCTACAAAATGATGACTGTAGTTCTCGCAAGTAAAAAACGACCTCAGAGAAAATGGATCTATGAGGAGATTGTAGATTACATCCCACCGTTCAGATGGTTGCCCCCTACTTGGGATGTTATTGCACAACTCTTTCTTGTTGAAGCCGTGGGGATCTTCGCATTCATCTATTTTCAGATGCCATTAGAGGCGGCCATCATTGGCACATTGATTATAGGATACACAGTCATTTGGTCTGGGGGTTGTCTTTATGTCATACCTTGGATGCGTCGACTTAGAGATCCAACAAATGAACAGGAACTGCAGGTGCTGAAAGAGTACAAAGATGACTTGTTGTTGAACAGGAGAAATGAGCTTGTTTTTGGAGTACTCTTTTTCATTGGTATTATAGCATACACATTCTGGGACCCTGGTTTCCTTCAACATTTTCTTGGTCCGGGTTTCGGCAACCCATTACTGTTTATACTAGTCCTTGTTCTTGCATGGGATGTTAGCTATAGATTAGGACTATCATTCGTAACGACTCTTTTCGCTGCACGAAGGTCAATTGCATTAAGCTATGCTGCAAGAAGACGAGTGGGATTGAAGTACACAGCATATTCAGAGGTTCGTACACTCAAGTATCTAGATTCGGTCAATCTCTACTGGGGAGCCTCAGCAGCTCTTCTAATCCCTGTGGCTACTCACTCTCCCATACTCTTTGTAGGCTTACTGACATATCTTGGCACAATCTTTGGACTCTCATTTCTCAGTTTCCTAGCTATGGAAACAGTACCATGGTTTCCTCCAGATGTGGAGAGCATTCTCCATAACGAGAGATTCTCATACGTTGCGCTTTGCTCAAAAGGCCAATCACATGTGACTCCAGTTATCTTTGTTTATGATGGGAAATTCATCTATGTAGGGATTTCTGTAGCCTCTGCTAAGTATAAAATCGTGAAGAAGAATCCAAAGGTTTCAATCCTAGTCGACATGAGAGATTCAACGAACCCGATGCGTAATAGAGCAGTAATGATTAGAGGAAAAGCGATGGTGCTCGGAGAGATATCCCCAATGGGAATTGTAAGAATGTTCATCTATGGACTCTGGATGATAAGGGTTCGTTCTATGTTCGCCAAGAAGTATCCTCGATATATGAAATATTACGAAACAAAAGTAGAGGAACTTCCCTTAGCTTGGCAAAACAAACCCTTCATCTCAAGGGTTATGGTGCGAATCGAGCCTGAGAGAATCACCTATTGGAGAGAGGCAAAACCACAAACTTTGAGGGTGTGATATCATGTTTCTGTCAAAACCACAGAAAGGCCTCACAAGAAAGACAGATAAAATTCCAGAACCTGCTCTCTCGATTCTAAGAAAGGGATTCTTCTCATACCTAGGGACAACTGAACCAGGATGTGATCCACATCTTACTGCTATGTTTTATATCTGGGATGATACCTCTCAATCCATTTACTTAGTTTCTACCAGGAGAAGTCGTAAAGTCAATAATATCCGTCGCAATACAAGAGTATGCCTTACTGTCGATGAAAGAGACCCACGGTCTCCAGCAAGGAATTGTGGTGTAATGATTCAGGGACGAGCTCAGCTCGTTGAAATGGAAGTTGCTGATAACCAAGTAATGGTCGAATTCCTGAGTAAATACATGGATTTCCTTGGACCTGGATATCCAATGGGAGGAAGAATAGCCATTCAGATAAGACCACGGAAGATTTCATTCTGGATGGGGGCAAAATTCTATCAATGGAAGAGTCAAAAGGGTTGAGATTCCAACGAGCCATTTCTCATGTTACAAAGCAGCAGCAGCTTCTGCTTTTTTCTTTGTGAATATATAGAATATAGAAGAGATAGCAAGGAAGACCACTCCCCAAATCAAGACACATATTGGCTCTCTTCCAAGTCCGATCAGAATGTATGACCAAGCTAAGAACAGACCTGTGAAGAGATGATTTGCCACAGTACCTGCATAGGCTGGAGTCAAAGGAAGTGGGTGGTCATAGTGTGTCAATGCAGTGTGCGAGGCCAAGATGGCTATCGGCAAGGTCGCGGTTCCCAATACTGTATACCAGTTTACAAGATCGAGAAGAATAGGTAGTAATATTGAAAGATAAAGGGCAACCATGAGTGCAACATAACCCTTAGCAGCTCGTTGACGACCCATTCGAACGACAACAGTTCTCTTTCCAGCATCCCTGTCAGCATCATGGTCGGGAAACTCGTTGATATATAATACCGCAGTTATCAGAATGGCAACGGGGACTGAAGGAATCACTGCCTCCCATGCTAAAATCTGGGACTGAACGAAATAAGCCCCGAGTGTCATGAGCACTCCAAAGTTCAAACCAATGAAGACCTCACCATACCCCCTACTGACAAAACGAAATGGTGGAGCCGTGTAGAAAAATCCCGACCCAACACCAATGACTCCAAGGATTAGAACCTCAATCCCTCTAGTATAAGCGAGGTAAAGACCAATTCCACTCCCCAGGACAAAGAAGACCATTGATTCTATAAACACCTCTCTGGGTGTCATCCATCCCCTCTGAATCATTCGACTCCCACCTGTGAAGGGTCGAACAAAATCGACATTGATATCATCTGTTCCACTTTGATGGTCATAATAGTCATTCGCGATGTTTACACCAATGTGAATGAAAATGCCAGCGAGTAGAGTCAGAAGAAAGACATCGAGGAGAAACACACCTGATGATGCCCAAGCAACACAGGTTCCAAGAATGACGGGTACAATTGCTGCAGTTAGAAATGGTGCTCTCATCTCAGCTAGCCAGATTCGCACTTTGGAAGGTTTCTCGAGAGTTGCCGCCTCACTGGAATTCATGATATTCACCTGATTATGGCAAGACAATTCATCAGATAGAAAAGGCTTGTCTTTCCTTTGATATATGCAATAGGAAAGGTAACTGCTTTAAGGTGCTTACGATTTGAAACAAAATGCCTAGGTGTGTCAATTAATGTCGGAACGTCCATCAGTTCGTGCAGGTCCAGATTCTCACATCGAAGAAGAGCTATCAAAACTGATGGACACATCTGGTCTGCTAGAGAATGAGAAGATACGAACACGAATCAACCTCATCAATGAGGAGATCAAACGATGTCTCTTAGATGAAGACGGAGAACCTG
>JBHLOX010000133.1:0-7194 GCA_048940045.1 Promethearchaeota archaeon | reverse complement strand
CATCATTGGTTCTACCGATATCCCAGAAGAATGGACCATCGAAATCGCAGATTGGACATTTTCCCTTCTCTTGATGAGAAGCTACATCACCGAGAAGGAACCCTTCAAACACGGTTCCGGTCCCGTCAAGATGGAAGAGACACATATGACCAGATTCGTCCTCTCCAACGAAGTCATAGGTCCCATCATCATTGAACTTGATGAGTTCAAACGCAAGCATCAGTGGTGATACATTGTGATATGGGCCATGTCTGTCACATTGAACCGCGAACGATATCTTGCTCTCGGAAGACGCATAACCTCCAACAACTCGGACCTCTTTTGCACCCCTTTCTGTCAATGTCCCAACCATGTCATCCACAGCAGGTTCATAGATCTTCTCACCTGCCAATAGCAGGACATTCTTCTCAGGAGCTTCGTAATCCTTCACATCTTTCATTGCTCTGAAGAATCTGTTCCGCATATAGCTAGGCATTCCGGTGAAACTATTCACCTTGAACAAACCAGCTAATTCAACCAGTCTATCGCTTGGAATTGCACCACCAGCACTTGTGGCAACATAGAACTTTGACATCTGGCCAAGACCCAAGTTGACTGCATGCCAACCAAGGTGAGGGGCATAGGGGAAGAGGTTCATGCTTATGGACTCCCATCCACTTTCAACGTAGGGGTCGATTGCCATTTGACCAACTTTCACACAGTTTTTGTACAAGAGCTCTTTATCATAGCGAGTGAGGAAGACCGGACTCGGTAGGCCAGAGGCCCTCCCTGAACTCAACCAGAACTGAAGTGGTGAGAATTGATAGTTTGCACGCTCTTTGAGCCTAGCCATTGCTCCTTCTTTGCCTAAACGGAGCTTGACCTTCGCACCGTTATTACGAATGAATTTAGCTAAATCTTTGTGACCTGATTCATTTGCATACTTCATGAGATTACTGATTGCTTCAGCAGACTCTCGGGGGGCACCATCCACCTCTGTAGGATTAAGTACAAATTGTTGGAGGCTATCTCTGTAATCGACCTTCTTGATAAGAGGTATTTTGTGCTTGGCCCAATCCTCAATACATGTTATATTGAATGGATCGATATTGTTGTCCTTGAACAACTTGCGGTAGTAAGGATGGTTAGGCCAGACTTGATATCTAATGAATGCTCTGAATTTCTTGTCCTGTATTTCCTTGATTTCGCGATGATTCGTACGTTTTAGCTCTTGAAATGTGAAAGTGTCTTTGGTCATTCGGCAGCCTCCAGAGGTAGGTACACAGGCAATTTCGCGATTCAGCCCAACATAATAAGGTTGTGAGTCATAGTTACGAAGGAAATACACGCCTTTAAGGGTCTGAAGTAGAAACCCATAATAGACTAGTACACAGAAAACAAACGTCCAAGACTATTGGTCAGGAGTGATTTCATTGTCTGAAACCGATGAAAAACTGCAAAAAGGCATCATTGAACTGGACAAGGGGAACGACAAGAAGGCTTTCAGCCTTTTCAAAGAAGTCTTTGAAGAGAGGCAGGAAAGACTCCTGAAAAAAGTACAGGATAATCCAAAGTCTCCAACATTGATGTTAGATGCGCTCTATATGATTCACGGGCTTGTTTGGCTTAGAGTAGCAGAAGCAGGAAAAGAGAAGAAACACGGTGTTGAGCTTCTAGGAAAAGCTGTTGGTACCGTTGAAGCTGCTCGAACCGCTTTGGGACCTTTAGTGACTGGACTGGCTCAGTGGGCCAAGGAGAAAAATATCAAGGTGGTCCATAATAAAGCATTAGGACTTCTTGCTGCCACTAAAGATCTTGAGGATATGGCGAAGAAAGCTCTAGAAGCAAGTCGAAGAATGGCATGATCACTACTCTGATTGAGATATCACTTCTTCGATAGATCTACTTGTTCATATGACGAGACCATTCCTCCGCAGAGAAACGTTTCTCCATTATCTCAAGCTCTGAGAGAACTGCTGATTCTAGATCTATTCCGAAATTGTTTGCGATTTGCACAAAGAGATTGAAAGCCTGTGCAAACTCACGTTTCAATTCATCCTTCTTTGGAGCTTCGTGACCCAATCCAATTACTTTGTACCCTTCTTTCACGGTGATATGACGGGAAATCTCTCCTAGCTCCTCAATTAAATGGGCAAACACCAACGAAGCTGGAAATTTGTCCCATCCTCGCTCCTTCTCAAACTTATCGAGTTTCTCTTGGATATCTCTGAGTTTCATCTACATCATCCTCTTTGTGATTTGGAGGACCCGAGCACGTGCTTGGTCTAATAGTGGTTTGGGGGGATTCCTTAGGGGACCTAATGGAGTATCTTCGGGGAGTGGATCATCTCCAAGAAACATAGCTTCACTAACAACACCCATCATCTCAACTGGAGGCAACACTGCACAGGCTAATATCGATCCTGTTTTTACCTCTTGAATGTTGGTTACGATCTTCCAGATTCTTGATCCATCTGTACATCTACATTCGGTGAGATTCTTCGAGTCCGGAACGGCTTGGGTTTGAGTGACCTCCACAGCAAGGATATCGACTGCGTGAGCAGGCTCATCATCAAATTCCTGAAGTTTGTACGTCAAAGACTCTGCAATTCGAAATGTATAGAAGACATCGACCAAGCACTGGGATTCATTTGCTGTAGCAGGTTTATAACCAGAGGTTTCAATAGCTTCTTCTAGGATACTACGAAAATCAGCAACAGCGTTTACGATTTTCTTTGTGGCTTCCAGCTCTGCTACTTTTGGGGCTGGAACGTAAGAGTACTTCACTTCGTAAATCAGACTTCCAGCTTGCTGCAGAATTGTTCCAAGCTTCGTATAGTCAACATGGAGTTTCAATTTCCTGTTACCCACTATCTCATGAAGACGCCTCAGTGCATCCTCAAGAATGAGTAGTCTTGCATCCTTCGCAGTATCCAATATTCTCACTATTTGTTGTGATACTGAGGCTCCAGATAAACCTCACCCAATAGTGGAGGCGACCACACGAAGTGATATAAAGACAAGCGCGTTAATCCAGTCAGATTTCAGCAGTGGGAGATACGCACCTTGATACAAGCAGTGTACATCCTGATTGCAGATAGTGGTCTTTGTGTCCTTGACAGAAAATACGGCGAGGCTGATATGGACCCAAATCTGATTAGTGGATTCCTTACTGCCCTAATTCAATTCGGCCGAGAATTAAGTGATGGCAATCGGGTTCATGTGATTGATTTTGGTGCATTCGATATTTGTCTCTCATTGAAGGATAATATAATTGTTGCAGCCATAGTAGACAAGGTCGATGATGGTAATGCAGCCATGGCTGTTCTTGGCGAAGTTAATGGTGCCTTTTCACAAAAATATGGGAACATGCTCTCTGAGTGGGATGGAAACCTAGAACCCTTCGAGTCATTCTATTCAACTCTTGATGACATCACGAAGAGTGGTTGTGCATCAGAAACGAAGATTGTGGTCCCAGTTCTCACAGGCAAGGTTAACCCAATGCTTGTCCGTCTAGGACAGATGAGCCAAGCAACTTTTGATGTCGCCAAGAAATGTGATGGCAAACTGACAACTAGGGATATTGCAGACCAGCTTGGAATGCACCTGAAAGAGGTTCAGAAATCGCTCAATACACTTGAGGACATGAGAATCCTTGAGTGGAAAGAGATTGGCTAGCGGTTCTCTTTTACATACTACCATGTATCATTTGACTAAGTGATATTCAGGTTTTCACCGGCTTTACGATGATTGACCCAATTCATTACCAGCTGCGATGAGTATGAGACCGATTACAATCAACCCGGGTGCGAGAACACCTGGTATTGTGATTGAACCAAATACCATGTCGGCCAAGACATATCGTGCTGCATGAACAACCCTTCCTGCAAAGAGTACGAAGAATCCAAAGCCTAAGAATAGGTTTGACATTCTTAGGTTTCCACCGGATTGCCAAGCAAGATACCAGAACAACAGAGGGATGAACAGAGCATAGGCGGCTCCTGCTGAACCGGACAGAAGAACTCTAGATGTTGTGTCTAATGGGACGAATCCAAGAAGAATGCCGATTCCTACAGCGGGAATAGCAAATGCGATCTGGGCGGATTTCTTACCAAAAATCATGAATCCAGCAGTAGCTGACAATATGGCGAGTGCCATCCATTGGAAAAAGGCTCCAGCCATTAACCAAAACGGCGATACATCCAGATATGGAGTCAGGGGTGGGGTTAAACTCTGCGGATCGGCATAGAAGTCTCCAACAAAATAGAAACATCTACCAACGGCCAAGAGTAAGAAGAATAGAGACATTGCCACTTGGAATGGATTTCCGGTTTTCCGCCATCTTCTTCCTAGTGATAAAAATAGAAAGAAGTAGTAACCTACTACCAAGAACCATAGACCCGCATGTACTTCGCGAATTATCATGTCAGGTGTTTGCATCGCAATGACTCCATCCTTATCCTTCTGAATCTTGAACAGCGTGCTGACAAATAAAGATATTCTGCGCTAGTAAAACCGTGTGATACGCCCAGATAACTTCTATATTAGCAGGAAATCTGTATACTGATGGTGTGAGATGAACTCAGGACCGACATGGAAATTGCAGAAGGACGACTCAACAATTGAGGAGTTCATTGATATTCGTCGGAAAGTTGGAAACCAGATTATCCGTGACTACTTGCTTGACAAGATTGTGAGAAATAACAGGGTAATCAGAGTTCCAGGTAAACTAAGAGGGCCAAAGAACGAGTTCAAAGATTTCGCCAATTTTCTCATATTACAGATTTCGATTGATGGTTCACTAGCTAGATTTCTTGCTGAAGCTGGAGTCTATGAAAATCTCAGGATTGTTGCTGTTGACTTGACTAGTCTAGCTGGTAGAAACCCCGAAGACTTGATTGCAATCTTCACCGAAGCTCTTGAGAATCCAGATCCATACAATACCACTTTGATTCTAAGTGACGATTCAGTGGTCAGATGAGGTGATATTGTCAATGTTTGAAAGATACGCAAAGTGTCCTATCTGCAACAAGAGAACAGTTTTGAGAGTCCCTCCCGATGTTCTTGACAAAGCAGAGAGATTTCCATTCACTGTGAAAGTGAAACATGAAGACCATTACTTCTACATCAATCTCGATAGCCAAGCATGGATAACTGATATCTTGCATCCAGAACTTGTTGAGTGATTCAGCCAATGTATCTGTCTGACGGACTTTTATCCTCATCAGTGGGTAGACCTTTCTGAGCAATCTCATCCATAGCCCATTCTATGAATTCGACAACTTTCTCAACTTCTGTGTCAATAACATCAAAATGTGCTTTGATTCCAACTAGGTCTGTCAATTTCTCAAGAAGTATTCGAGCGGCTCTATAGTCTGCTTTAATCACACCAATGGTTTCACCCAAAAGGCATGCTCCTTCCATGTCATAGACTGAGGCCGCCCAACTTGGAATAATCCCATTCGCTCCAACAACTACGCCTTCCTCAGTCGCAATCATACCATCAGCTTGGGATATCTTGTCCAATAGGTTCTGAGAACTGGCAGATACATAGACTTTCGGTGGCGCTGGAAATGATCCAAAATATTCCTGGTATCCCTGTTCATATGCAGCCAATGAATACATTTCTTTGACACCAAGATTAGAAAACTCGCTAGCAACATAATCCGCATACTCGAAAACACCGTTACCTGAAGCTGGTTGGAAATCAGCAGTAAGTATGAGAAGGTCATGTGGTTCATCGGGTGCTGCACGATAGAGGTGTATCGAAGATTTTGGACAATGAGATATCCCTTTACTAACCAAGACTCTAGGAGGAAAATCATTACTGAAGAAATCCATTACATGTTTCGCATCAAGAACTCTTGTGAGTGTTTGAATCGCGATTTTACCAACATTGGCAATTCCAGGTAAACCAACTATGCCAATTGGAGATTTCAACGATGATGATTCCACATCCATGAAACGGCGTGTATACATAACTAATTATCGTAGCAAACCCATTTGGTACTTTGGGTTATTGCGTCTTACAAACAATAGAAACGGAGGGCATTTTGAGTAGTTGTCTGAGCTACAACTTCGTCAGACAAACCTAGTATCTCACTCAGGCTTTGTACACCAAAGATGATGTTTGCTGGCTCATTCCTTTCGGACGTTGGTGAGAGAAAAGGACCATCAGTTTCCAAGAGAACTTGCTCCAATGGTATGATTTGTGCAGCAGCTTTTCGATTTCTGTACTTTACAAAATTAGCAGGGAGTGTAATGTACCAACCATTATCAGCAACTCTCTTCGCCACATCAGGAGGCCCATCAAAGCAATGCATGAGAACATCCCCAGAGAAACTCATCTCAAGTATTTCTGTAGCCTCGGCCTCAGCCTTGCGGGAGTGGATTACAAGCGGAAGTTCCAGCTCGGTTGCTAGATTGATGAACATCTTAAAAAGAGGCTCTTGATTCTTCCGTGCTTGTGGGTCTTTGATCCAGTAATAGTCTAAACCAACTTCACCCACAGCAACAATTTCTTTAGAATATTTGAGTATGAGCGCAATTATCTTCTCAGCGTCATCCTTTGTGAGTTGTGACACTCCGCAACCAGCGGAGTGGTGAACATATCCACGATGTTTGTTCACAATTCCTAGTGTCCTTCGAAATGATCCAGGTCCGATTGAACTAGTGACCACACCTACGAGCCCCGCATCTTTTGCCCTCTGAATTACTCGTTCTCTGTCATTCTTGAAGTGCTGCATGTCAATGTGGGTATGCGAGTCGAATAGTTTCAAGATTGAACGCTCCTTATTCAAAGGGTTAATCTTTTTCAGAATTGTTCGAACTCTCTTTGATAGCTTCTTTAACATAGGAACTAAAATCGGAGGTTTCTCCATCGCGCTGCACACGAATCTTGGGTCCCTCTCCCTTTACCTGACGCTCCACATAACGAACATCAAGTTGAGTGATTTTCTGACGAAGTCCTCGATAGACAATAAGGTAGAGGAGGATATCTTCCACTCGCCTTCCTATTTGAGGTTCGTTTTTCTTAAGAGTAGAGAGATATATCAGAGCATCAGAATCCAAGAATTTCTGGAGAAGCTTTGTTCGTTCGACTTCTGTCTTTTGCATCTGCTCCTTCTGTTCCTGCATTTTCTTCTCACGTGCCACTAACTTAGCCATTTTCTTCCTTCTAATCATGGCAAGTTCAGTGTCATCATCGCTCAGTTT
>JBHLOX010000132.1:0-7293 GCA_048940045.1 Promethearchaeota archaeon | reverse complement strand
AGAGAATAGGGAAGAAATGAAAGAATCAGATAGTGGAGATAGTGAGTCTATTTTAGCGAAAAATAGATGGCGCCGCCTTTGGCTGGCAGCCTGCAATAGTTTGTTCAGTTTCACAATCAAAATATCCCAAGAGGGGTAAATATCAAGATGCATACTTCTGAGTGCATTGAGGGTCTAAAGAGGAATTTGTAGGTGAAAAATCCTGCTGAGTGCAAGACGCATAAACCAGTGAATACAGAATATCAGAAACAAAGGTGGAAAGAGTGCTGCGAAGCAGCAACTCTTCTCCTATTATGATTCAGGTATGGCCATAACTCCGATACAGAGGGGTATACCATCAACATCTTCGTCGCTGGGTATATCGTTGCCCATTATGTGTGTATGAGTATCTTGAAGTGGACCCCAAGCTCCCCCAAAGAATTTGAATACTAATTTGAACCTGAAGGCTTCAACGTATGTAATTCGACTATAACGACCGTTAGTCCAATACTTCCCTTCATAGTAATCTTCAGCTACAGAATGAATAATGTGTAGTCGTAGAAGTGATGTGAATTCTTGGGCTGCATCTCCAAATGGCCAGACATTATATTCACTTTCAATCCACCCCATATATCTCCATGCTCCAACATCTGATCCGTATTCATTATTTTCTTCGTAATAGTGGTTTATGACGCCTGGAGTGTATGATGCGCTAAGAGACATCTGAAAGTTGTCATTTCCACCTCCTATTGATGCAGACCATGAAACAGAACCTGGAGTTTCAGAACCATATTGATAATCTCCATTCCACTTGAACATACCATATGGGGCATCAGCCCAATACTCTGACGACCCTATTGGTACTCCATAGCGGAAAGTTTCAACATGATAGAATGCTTGAATATAGATCTTTACACGAATATTAGAATAAATGCGAATATTGTAAAATCGACCATACACCCATATTGGATAGTCTTCATAGGTATCCAATGGATCAGGATCATCATCATAAACGCAATGCACTGGATTTTCAACTTTTGAAATCAATTCATACCCGCTGGGACTCGTTTCCGTTGATTCCCAACATGAATCATCAGCACTTACTGTAGGTATAAATGTCAATCCAAGAAATAATATTCCAAAAAGCACGCTAATTACTAAACGTTTCTTCAAATTCCCGTCAACCTCCCGCTAATTCTTAGAATTAGCAATATTGAATATGGTTGACATTTGGATTTGGAATATTTAAAGCCCTTCAACCAGTTCTTAGAAACTATGAAATTACATTCTTGAAGGAATCGTATTTCAGTTTTAGAATAGGGGCTGCAATATTTGCTGAGCAATTCAAAGTAGTTCCTTAACCTTTGGCCAATTAGATTCCAACTCACACATAATCAAGAATGTCGGGGTCGATATCAAGACCTTCAATGGTAAATCCTCTTTGACCGAATTTCCAATCTTTTGTAATATCAGACCGAGGTCTACTCCCAAGCCAAGTCTTTCCAATTACCATTCTATGTGATGAAACATCTTTTGAATCAAGCATACTGTTGAAGTATTCCGTGTATTTTTCGATATGTACAATCGGGACATCCACCCAGAGCACAATACCGGTTGTCGTGATATAGTATGCAACCTCTGGAAGTTTGAATGCGCTAGCGAGAATAGTATTTTTCATATTTCTTGAGCAGTCACACTCAATTCTAATGTGTCCGGAATTAACCTCAGTCCAAAAAGTAAGAGGCAGGACCATTCCTCTCGAGAGAAGTTTTTCTTTTCTGCGGTATGCAACATTAGTTGACAATCCAGTACGGGTTGAGATGCTAGAAGAAGACAATCTACAGTCTGAACTTAAGACATCGGAAACTTTGAAATCTATTAAATCATAGAGCGGGTCAAACTTACACCTATAAATCATCGGTTGAAAATCACTCACCAATTCAGGAGGCGATTCATTAGGAACTAGTTCTTGTGGATAGGCCCATCCCTCCTCATTCAAGAGATCCATGTTTTTTGAAAACCCCGCAGCAAACCCTTCGTGGAGTCGCCAGTAGCTAAATTGCTCGTTAGCTAGCTTAGTGACACTCCTCCTGAACACATCAATTGTTCTTCTATCATTAGGCAGCTGGAAGGTTAGGTAGTGATGTCCATTTAATCTATCCTCATTTGCGATGTTTAAGAATGGATATTGACCAATGGATTGAAAGAAAGTTTCCCAAGTATAATTTGTATCAAAATTGAACAACAGGATGAATAATCGTAGACCGAATATCCAATTGTTTGTGAGTCCCTTTACAACTAACCAATAGTCCTCCTTGAGTTTCTTTAATCTCTTTGAAACAGTTTGATAGTGAAGTCTAAGCGTTTTGGAAGCGTGAGAAATTGTACTCAGTGGAAATTTCTCAAAATGCTTCAGAACTGGTAATAACTTGCTGTTCAAGGATTGTTGATCTTGCCTTGTCCATTCATCAAATGCATCATAGTAGAGTCCGGGATTACGAATGTTGTGTTTAAGCAAGAACTGAAAATTTCTCCTGATTTGATGAAAATAATCTCGCCTTGAAAAAAGAAGAGGATCCTGCGGGAGCATCTTATAACTGGTTAGCTCTCGAATTCTATTATACTCGCTCACAGCCTCTTCTCGTGTGATTGTACCTTCACTCATCTTTATACCGAGGTCAACAAGCTCAAGAAGATATATTGAAAACTCATGGGGTTCCCTTTGTTCATCCATGTCCCGTCCTAGATGTGGTCTTGTTCCACCGATGGTGATTGTTTCTTCCTCCTAATTCCCACGCGTTTTATAGTTCAAAACCATATAAATCTGTGAAATCCGCAGTACAGTCACAATCCAGCGCTTCCCGAGTATTGATCGCTATTCCAGATAGATCCTCAAGGAATCTCGTTGCTTTCCACTTCTAACCATGAAATATCGAGTTTTGATATAATTGTTGCATCCAAACAGCAATCTTAATATTGAGACCCACGACCTGAGCCGAACAGCCGCCGTGGCTCAGTTAGGTAGAGCGACAGCTTTGAACGCAGATTGCGTTTTGCCGCTAAAGCCTGTTACCTTTCGATTTTGGTAATCGAGAGCCAGACAGTTGTTGGTCGCAGGTTCGATGGTCTTTGCGAATCCCGCAAGGACAGGCACCCCTGCCGGCGGCGCCATTAACCATAGTTAATTTCCAATTCGATATTGGCTTGTTGAACAATTCATCTTTCTGTACGGTCCAATCTTCGGCGGGTTTTTTCATCAAGCTCTCTCAGTCCTGCTTTATATTCCTCAGATTTCTCATCTTCAGGAATCAGATAATGGAATTGAACAAGTTCCCCTTCTACTGTCTTGAAGAAATCGTCAACTCTGCCTGGAATATGAGGGACTAAATCTAAATCATGTCCCCTCTCATGAAGAGTTTTGATAAGATCGCTTGTACTAGCTACGCCGAGAACGCCATCAGTATCGGATTTACGAAGAATCTTTAGAAGACACTTTGCCTCTTTTGATAAATTGCGGAGAATCTCTATCTCATTCTCATCTAAGATACGAATGAACCACACTGGTTTCCCTATTGACTCCTCAGAGTTATCATCGTAATCTAGAATCTTGTCTACTATCCAATTATCTAGAGCGTATTCAATAACTGTACGTGCATTGATATTAATATCCTGATTTTCTTGAAGTCGAATAATTAATTCTCTTAGAGGCATTTGTTTTGATTTTGTGTTCTCTAGTAATTCAATGAGAACGGTTACAGCTTCATTTTCGCTCATTTTTCAACTTCCCACCATCTGTTTAACTCAAATTTGTAACCCTTAATCTGCTTCATAGCTTCTGCTACATATTTCGGATGTTCCTTTATTATGTCCCTCATAATCTCTTTTTTGACCACGTCATTTGGAGGCGCCATCATTCCTAACTTGACCGATTCGAGCAATGTTTCAGGTTCCGCTGTCCAAGCAACCGAAACTCGACAAGTTCTTTCATGAAAACGAATCGTATACGGTTTTGAGCGATATTCAATTCCTAAGCTTCTTACAATCTCAATCTGGTCCTGAATCAATCTATTAGGATTCTCAAAAACACAATTCCACAGCTCTTCTGCTATTTTTCGTGTTTGAACAATTTCTGAATACCTTAACTCTCGTAACTTACCATAGGTGAGAACCCAACTATGACTCTCCTTTTTGCCATAGTCTTTAATCAAAGTGATTTCTCTTGCTCCTACCTTTGGTTCTATTCCATAGACTTCAGATTTACCAGCAGCATCAAGGACATTCGTATGAGTCCACTGTATCCGCTTTCCACTAATGGTCCCATCTTGTGGAACTAAATCCTCAATCAATGCACATCTAGCTCTTGGTGAGAACTCTTTAATCACAGAAATAAGACCTGGATTTTGAACAGACCTGTCCCCGGAAGGAATTCCATGGCGTTCCAGCATTACACCCAGTGGTGTCGGCAGATACGAAAGGTATACGTTGTCACCATGTCGGAACTTCGGACTAAGTCTGATATCCCCAAAAACCTGTAATTCTCTCTCAACAATTTTGATTCTACTCATTTCTGACTCGGCATACTCCAATGTTCCATTTGGTTTGAGATGACAATCGCTTATAGCTACTGCAGTAAGTCGAGATAGAGCCACTTCGTATGATTCGCCTTCTGGAAATCTTGGATTACTAATCCCTCCTTTCCCGCTTGGTTTGGTTATCTTTGATATTTCACCCTCAAGACTCGAAAGCATCTTCCCAGAAATGTCATTCATCATATTGACATGATCTCCCCGAATGCGCCCTATTGAAGGGTTAATGCAATTATTATTCGAGTCTTCTACAACCATCTGGGGGACTAGTTCTCGTAGATGCTTCAGAATCTCACCTTGATTCATATCTTGAAGTCCTAGAGAGTTCCCAACATCTTCTATATACTCCTCAAATGTTGACCTATCCCGAAAGTAATAGTATAGACTATCATAGACATTTTCAAGACCTGTTGAATCGAGGTTTGGTTTCCAAACATAGAGCCGTTCTTCAACAAACCCAAATCGAACATCCTGAGTTCCATCAAGACTCTCTCTTGCTTGATGAAATCCCTGTTCGAACGAATCAAGTTCCTTTGAAGTCACTTCCAAGCTCCTGGTGACATCAATGTAGAATGCTCTTGATGATTCTGGTAGGTTTTGACTGACTTCTGATAGCAGCTCAGCAAGATTCTCTTGATTCCATTCTCTAGACTCCAAGTCAGAAGTAACATCTCTCACCCAACTCTCATCCAGTTCTTGAATCCCACTTGGTGGATTTTCCATTTGTTCTTCCTGTTCCTCACGAAGCTTGAGTTCAGAGTGGTTTTCAACAGCCCCGTCAAAATCTTCCTTGGTACGGATTTCCCCAAAACGAGATTCCTTAGTTTCCCTCTCCTCTTCAGATGCCCCATCGATGACCTCCTTCTCCCGATCATTAACCTCCTCCAGAACCTTCCTGAGTTTCTCCTCAGTGGACTCGCTGGCTCTCTCCATCTCGTCTAGTTCCTCAAGGGCATCTTCCAGTCTTCGGGATATCTCCCCCTCGTTTCTCTCCTCCTCTCTGAGTTCCCTGACCACCTGCTCCACCAGATCCCTGGCAGAAACCTCAGCCTGTTCGTCTGACTCAGACGCATCAAGAGCTCGTTCTCGCGCACACACCAACTCGGTGGCTGTCAACTCAGCAATCCTGGTTCCCTCAGTTTCCTCGCTGTACTCTTTCCGACGTCTGACACCCTCACCGGACACGCCCTCCATCGAGAGACCCCCTAGGCTTCGACACCCCTGATGGCCACCAAGATGTCTGGCAGTACGGCGGTTTCTTTGGGCTGGATTTCCCCTTGGATTTCACCCATCAATCTCTCTAACACGACCTTACTTTCTTCAGACTATAGCTATAGGAAGGTACATGCATATCCAAAGCCCTTTGCACAGGGGTGAAGACAGATAGACGTCCTCTGTATGTTTGAGAATTAGAATCTAAACCGAAGCGTGTGGATTATGGGGCGTCTTAGTAGAGACTTCAGATTTTATAGAATTATGGGCTCTTTTTCACATATCCCAGAGTCCATATGTGCAAATTGAATTAGTTGTCTGGAAACAGAATTGCCTTTCCTCCTTTTGTAAACTCAGCAGTGTTTTTCAAGTGACAAGATTTCATCATCGTTATCCAAGGCTTGGCTCATCGAAAGCTCTACCACATTTTGCGCAGAAATGTGAATCTTTTGATTGTCGCGGAGTCCCACAATATGGACAGAAGTTGGTCTGTGGTTTAGCAGGTGGGTGTGTTGGTATCATCTGGGGTTGTTGAGGTAATAGATGAGGTGGATAACCTTCTACCTTGGGTCTTTGAATACGTTTGAGTCCTTCATAGACCACTCCTACAATAAAGATAGCAGCAAATACAATGACTACCAATGAGAGATCTACTCCTACAGTGGAGTATAATGGACTAAGTCCGATGTATCCCTCGATATGTTTCCGTGTTAGCAAGGCATCGTTTTGAAAGACAACATGCCATGTACCTGCGTTTGGAATTCTGAAGCTTTTAGAAATGCTACCAGCATTCTCTGTTTTTTGATAGACACTCGCAGTGTATCCTGATTCCCATAAATCCCAGTTCTCTTGGTCACATATGAAGAAGTCTATATCTCCCCCAGAGGTGACCTCAATCTCCACGTAAATTGTGTCACTTGTATCAAGACCTGTCCACCACCAATGATGCCAACCCCATCCATCAATCCAAGTGTCTACATCGGTCTTAGGACTAAACCCAGTCTGGTTCGGTGGGGCTGCTGCACTGGCTAATCCAGGTAGAACTAACCCTAGAAACATTAGGCAGATAAACATGCGTTTACCTAACAATTGAGCCCCACCAATCACACATTATGCAAGCTCTTGTATTTGTAATTAATTCGGTTGTAGTAACCCAACCCGGAAACATAAGATCTTCTCACTATACCACAGCTCCAGCCATCTATCGAAACCTGTGTGCCAGCTAGCGTAAACTATCTCTCTCCTACACAGTATACTGTTTTCTCTTAGAAGCCTTTGATGTATCTCCGAGTTGCAGAGCTGAACAGATTGAATCGTATCAAAATGAGTTTGTAACCAACTGAGCCACGGCGGCATGTTCTCGAGGTCACGCTTCGGAATCGAATATTAACATTGCTGTTGAACCTAACATGATACATCAAGAATGATCTTAATGTCCAGATATACCTTGAACCATCACAAAAAGAAGAGCGCTACTCAGGGCGGACAGTTTATGACTCAAGGAAATCATGGAAAG
>JBHLOX010000131.1:0-7340 GCA_048940045.1 Promethearchaeota archaeon | reverse complement strand
AGCTATTGATGACAAGCAGAAGATGATTGAGAAAACCACACAACTACTCTCTCGCGGTCCAACGGTTGAGCGAATTTCAGAAGTCAGTTTTAAACATGAGATTCTCCCGGGATTTGATGCAAATTCTCTTAGAAATCTGTCAAATCAACTACCGACGAAAGGGGCATACATCACATTGCTGTTTGCTCCTGATAGAAAATCACAAGTTGTTCTTAGGGCGAATGAAATGCCTAAGGAAGCTTCTGATTACATCTCAAAACCTTTACACGAGCTTGGAGGACGGGGTGGAGGTAAAGGAGATGTGTTCACCGGGGGCTTTACTGATGTGGTTGACCCAATGAAATTGTATGAGGAACTTGTAGCTGCAGTTCGAAAATTACTAGTTTAGCTTCTCACTCTAATCCATGCTTGTTGGCAATCTCTGTCCAGAATTTCTTGACTGCCCATGGCACAGCCAAGAACTCAGCCCTAAATCCATCAAAGTTCAATCCCTGAATCATCATCTCCTGTGAGGTTCCGATGAACCCCCTCGCCGCATCGTAGTCAAAGCACACTTCTGCGTATTTTCTATTAGAGCTGAGCAAGTCAAGATACACGGACTGTTTCTTTTCCTCAGGTATTTTGTCTATCGGATAGATGTCAGTAGAAATCTGAATCCATTTTACACCGGGTTTCACAAATAAGGTATACCTAAACGACAAAGCATCATCTTCAGCTGATTCACTTGCAGATTTCTCATCTTTCCTCTCGCTAAAGATAAGTTCAAAGACACTCTCTTCCTCATTCCAGAGATAATTCATTTCTAGAAGATCGAGATATTCCTCGACCTGACTCCGAACATCCATCATCCTACATCCTTCAAATCGATGAAAGAAGCACCTCTGATTTAAGGATTTGTGAGCTCTGCTCCATCAATAATCTGTGAATTGCCAAAAAATCTGGTATACTGACATTGTGGGTCTTCCTCCCCCTACATGAACTTCAGGTGGAATTGTCACAGTGTATATCATCTCATACGATTGAAATGGAAGGAATGCTTGCCAATATCTGAAGAGGTCGTTGAAGTAGACAAAGTAGTTGCACCCTTGATCTCGTAAATATGACAGCGTTTCTCTAGGTGTCATATTCCCATGAATGATATCAGGACTGACGAGTCCTGCAAGATCAATCATCGATCTATTTGAGATGAACCTCACAGCTCCAGCATCATGAGTTGCAAACACAGCATCTTCCGGTGTGTTCTCAGCAATCCAAGTACCAATATTGACATGTAAGTCATTCACAGTTTTCACTGCTTTTCCATAGTATGTTGCTTGGTCAACAAAGTGAGGTGTTAGAGGTAGAAGTAGGAGTATAAATGCGAGTGAAACCGCAACAATCTTGGTTTCGTCACTGTCTCTCAATCGTATTATTCCAAGGAGCACAATTTCAATAATCCATGTGGTAGCGATAATCGCAGTCAAAAAGAAGAGGTCAAACACAGGGAGAAGATACCGATTGTTATTGATTAATGATGCATAGGGGGCAGTCAATCTGTATAAGGTGGTGAGGACTACCGGCAAGAGCCATGGGAATGGTTTCCCTTTCACGATTAGAATAATCCCAACGAATACTCCAACAATGATGAAAGGCATCTGGATAATGAAAAGAGACCACCAAAAGTCCCATGCCTCGATTTCATAATCTGTAGGGATATGGACCTTTGCATAGAATGTGTCAGGCAAAGGTAATCCAGTCACACCTAAGCAATGCAAAATCCATGGTAGTGCAATTAGTGCGGCTATGCAAGCTGACGCAAACAAAGTCAAGAAGCGCGTTCTATCAACTTTCCTCTTTAAGACTAGAATAAGGAATCTGACTGGAACACAGAGTGCAACAATAATCCCTTCAGGTCTTGATAGGTATGCAACTCCAACTAACACTCCTAAAAGCAGATCATACTTGATTTCCTCTTTATCTAGTACAATGATGGAGAGTAGTAAGACAAACATGAACAAGGGTGTTTCCATTCCCGAAAGCATCAACCAAGTGTTTCGAGGGATGATGACAAAACCGATAATTGCTAATGCACCCCATGATATGCTTCCAGTGTACTCCAGGACAATCTTCCCTGCCGCAAAAGAGGAAGCTATGTAGAAACACACGGCTATTGAATATAGTCCCCATGCCAATCCAATAGGATCAGAAGAAAAGAAGAACAAAGCCGAGAGTATCAACGACCAGAGTGGACTTGTTGAGCCTGTGCTTGGGTATCCTGGTGAATATTCCCAAGGGGTTCCCTCATAGATGGTTCTTGCATATTGCAGATGAATCCATGAGTCATCCAAGGTAAATCCAGGATGAGTATATGACAACATCATTGAGAGATAATAAAAACAAGACAAACTGGTTGCTGTGACTGCAATCACAAAGATTACTACGATATCACGGTTTTTTACAAACCACACTCGCACTCTATTAACATCTCTCTCTGAGCAGTAATCACCGGTTTCAATGCTATTATTCTCAGAGAATTCGTTCATCTCTCCCACCGGGTTTCTATGACGCCTGAAGAAGTCGAACTATATGTTTTTCGCAGAAGCTTACTTTCGGTCATCTCCCTCACCTCTCTCACAGTATATTCAAGGGGAACAGAATACTAGAGAATTCACTTAGCAAAGACATTGCCTTCAGATAGTGGGTCTACATAAAGTAAGGGGAAGGCAATGGCACTTGACCAAGTTCGTACGACTCAGATGCAGCTTGGACAAGCTGAGTTAGGTCGTCAATTAACGGTATTTAGTCCACCCGGTATAGCTATAGAGGCTGCTAGATATCCAGTCTTGATAGCTGGTATATTGGCCTCAACAGAGCCTTCAGAGTATCTCTCCATTTTCGATCACCCCGAGTCATGGATGGGCTTGGACAGAGAGGCAATTCTGTCCATGCGACGACGGTTGTACCGATTCACGGTTCCAATAGATGCACGCGCAATGGAACCTTCTCATTTTGTTGAGGTTCTGCAGACAATAGCTCTGTCAGTCAGTCCAATAGCTATTGACGTCGAGTTTGCCAGCCTTCCACCCAGGGGATTATATCTACTTGGAGGACAGCTACCCACAAGTTCTCAAGTGGAGGCTAAATCATTAGAGATTGTTTCAGAGCCTGAAATCAGTAGGGTCGCAAAGAGAATCACTGAGCTGGATATTCCTGCCTCGGAGGCGGTTTGGAAACTTCTTGATTATGACTATTCGCTTGACCAAGTTGCTCGCTTGATGTCTGTGGGATTGTTAGGTAGGTTAGATAGCAGAAGACTAGTCCCAACAAGAGGGGCATACAAAGCAGTGATAGATGCATACATCAGTCGCTGTCTTATTGAGCTCTCTGACAAGTCAGTTGCATCATCATTCAGAATTGGGATGTCAGAGATCCATGGAGAGAACTTCACAGTGTTCGTTCATCCAGGAGAGCCACGAGTGGATTATTTCAGAATTGAAAGGACTCAGAAAGGGTTTGATCGTGATGCTAGTTTAGAAGGAGTCAAGAATGTCACACTCGACTCGAAGACATCTATTTTTGCAGATCATGCAAGATTCTCTGCTTATACAAACCTCATTCGACGAGAAGAACCAGCTCAAGTAAGTATCTTTCACTATGCGAGAAACAACAACAATAGATTGCTTGGTCCCTGGCTTGTCCGTGCAGGGGTCCTTTCAGCTCTTGAGTCTGACCAAGTGATACTTGATACAAAAGAAAATGCACTCTCAGTTTTAGACTCGTTACTCACGCCAGACATCAGCGTCTGGACGAGAGAGCAATCGATCCTCGATAGTTTTGGAGGGGTTTTCAAAACTGTTGAGTCCTCATCACCACTGAGTAGATTGTGAGAAAAAAAAAGAAAGGGGGTGTAGGGTGAACCTACACTCGCTCCTTGGCTTCTTTACTGGAAGCTCCCTTATACATTAGGACTAGACCGATTACAGCCAAGAGCCCACCTGAAATGAGTCCTCCACCAGAAAGTATTGCTCCAATCCCTAGTACATCTAATGCTAGTATAATTAGACCTGCCCCAATAAGAAGCATGATCAAGCCAACACCAATCCCGCCAGCTCTGAAAGTCATGGATCGGGGATACTGGCTCTCAATCACATATCCTGTTGGAGCTGACACTGAAGCCTTGTATTTCTTATTGCCATATCTGTACATGAGTTCCCAGACTGGAACATGTATCAGAAAGGTTTCACCAACATCGATCTTGTCATCTCGGGATTCGATCTTACTCACTTCTTGCAGTACTAGATTGGTTTGCCGGTCATGAGCAATCTGATAGGCCATCTTCTTAGCTTGGTCTAGGGTCATGTTACTATGAAGGACTTTGCCATCAAACTCCTCAGCATGAGCATGGCTGAAGTATTCCTTAGCCCGAGTCGGGATTGGTTGATTGCGAACATCCTCATCAATATCTCTCACACCTGCGATATTGATCTCATGTCTTCGCGTGAAAGCTCCTGATTCAGGTTTCCAGAAGAAGTCAATCTGTTTGTAAGCTCCTCTTCGTTGTGGCCACTCGTTGTAGAAATTAGCATCGCGGCCCATCCCTTGGTATTCTGTTTGAGCATCAACTCTGCTAATCCAGAATGGATACCAAATCTGTTTGTACTCCACAAATTTGGCTCCCACATTCAGGTCTTCAGGTACACCGAGTTGTTTTGAAACCCAATCAAGAAGGGTTGTCTGAGCCTCATGCTGATCGAAGTGTACTCGTATCATATAGTGGTCCTGAAACTTTGTCCCATCAGTTGTCTGAGCGGTACCGCAATACGGACAGACTAGTAGAACATCTCCTGGACCAGTTTCAAAATCTGCATCACAAAACGCACATCTCGCCATTTCGATCACCCCTTCTTGGTGCGCTGAGTCATTATCAGCACCCTGAACCCTGCAAAGGTCATTATGATTCCAATAATTATCGCTGCGATTCCAATGATGATTTGCATAGTGTCTGCTTCTGGAAGGGCATTAATCCCCATGTTTGCTCCCATAAAGAACTCCCCACCAACTCCAGACACAATGATGCCAATTAGACCCAATAGAGTCCACATGATTCGTTGACCACGTGTGATTGGAATCTCTCCCAGAACTACTTTCCCCGTGTTCCCATCGATGGCCGCCTTGTAAAGGTCGCCTTCGAATTTGTATCGTATTAGTGAGAAGGGTGCTTGAAGATAAGTTGTTCCTCGAACATTCGTCGTAGTTCGACAATCGAAAAGTTCTGTCAGACCACTTGCAGCTTGAGAACGATGTCTGTCAGCCACTCGCCCATGAACAGCTTTCTCGTACTCTTCTTGTCCAATCTCTGCATTAAGTAGAGCTGGTTCAAGATCCTTAATCTTCTCAAAGTCATAGGGAACTGTCTTCGCCAAATTAATTGTCTCTAGATAGTCCTCGAGACCATAGAAACGAGCGCCCTTTCGGGCCAATAATCGCTCATCAGTGTCTGTGTGAATCTCATCCTGAACTGGTTCGTAGCCTGTTTCATAATCTGTATACGTTTCAGTTCTTGTATTCCCATCAGAGTCTCTGACTGTCCGAGTCTTTTGAACCGGAACCTGGACTGTCCTGTATCCTTTATAGTAGGAGTCAGCTTTGACCTTCGAAGTCCAAATAGGCACAAAGATCAAACGGTTCTCGACCACTTTTGCACCCTTTACTAAGGATTTGTTCATACCCTTGTTTTTGTCAAGGAATGCTTGGAAACCTTGCATCCGCTCATCAGCATCAACTGCAGTTTCCATCAAATGATCTCCAATAGCTTTCCCATCTATTGTGTTAGTACTTCCACAATAGGTACAAGAGATAACAACGTCATCGGGTCCGGTTTTTACATTACCATTGCAGGTCGGACACTTGAACATGTCCGCTGCTTCTGCTTCTGAACCCATAATCAAACTCTCCGGAGTCTGTATCTGAGGGCAATTCGCGGCCAAGACATTTAAGACTTCGTCACACGTGCATCAGGCGGTTTATCGTCGCAAATCATCTCTTAGACGAACTGCTGAAAACTCATCTACTCTGTCCTTGACTTCTTCTCTTGCAGCTTGATGCTTCTCAAGGAACTCCATCATCATTGGAGCGAGTATTTGTTTGCACTCTCCACAAAGAATCTCTCCACCACGACATTTCTTCTCAATGTCAGCGAGATCCTTGTCATCAGGCATGAACATGAATTCATAGTACTTGAAGACACTGCATATGTCGGGATTTGCACCCAATTTTCTTTGTTCCTCTACTGTCGCCCTTCCCCCAGTGAAAGCATTCATGACCTTCTTCTTCGCCATCTTGAGGGTATCTGTTGTAAATATGGTTGACATTGGGTCAGAAGCTGACATCTTGCCACCTTCCTTAAGACCTGGAATGAACCTATTCTGGATTGATCCCGGTTTGTAATAACCGAGCTTCTCAGCAACATCACGTGTTACTCTCCAGTATGGATCCTGATCAATGGCACAAGGTATAATGCAGGGTGTCTTCTTGCCAAAAACCCAAGAATGAATGAAAGCAGGAACAGCTTGCATGGCAGGAAACCAGATTCCGCCTATGTTCATACTATTGTCAAAGCCAAATACCGCCTTTGCCGATGAGAATGTGACCTTCTTCGCCACTTGGACTGCAATCTCGTACATTAGTTCGATGTGTTCGAGATCTTGGATGATGAATGTGTTTTCAGGCTCGAATCCAAGAGCGAGCAGGTCAAGTGTGTTCTCATACGTGAATCTCCTTACATCATCAAGATTGAGTTTTGGCTCAAACAAGAATTTCTCATCGTTTGTCATCTGGAAGTAGAGGCGTGTGTCGAAACGATCCTGCATCCATTTAGTGAACATCCATGTTGGAAGGTGGCCAATGTGGGTGTGGCCACTAGGACCTCGTCCAGTATAAAGCGTGAATCTGTTTTTCTTTTCGTATTCGTCGAGGATCCATTTGAGGTCGCGATGAGAGAAGAAGTAGTCACGCTCAAGCATGACATGCTTCTCCTTAGTTATCTTGTAGATTCGCTCCTTAAGATCGGGCGTTATGCGCTCTGTTCCAAACTCCTTGATTAGTCGGTCATAGTCAATCTTCCCACTGACCTCCCATGGAGTAACGACCATTTCATCTTCGTTCATTGTAATCCCTCGGGATTATGGATGTCACTGTGAACTTGTCAGCCATCGACTATGTAATTAAGGATGGCGGTTTTCGTACAAATGGTTAGTCTAAAAAGGCTTGAAAAACACAATCACTAGCAATTGCACTGCATATCAAAGGAGAATGCAAGATGCGTATTGAGGAATATGAGTTCGAGGAGGAGAAAACGCTTG
>JBHLOX010000130.1:0-7444 GCA_048940045.1 Promethearchaeota archaeon | reverse complement strand
AGAGTCCTAGAGAAGTCTATTAGAGTATTGAGCCCCTCTGACGGGCTCCCAATCCTTTTTCAGGACGTACGTCCACATTTTTCTCACATATTTCGCAGTATGTAAAGCGAAAGGTTAAATATTAACAATAGTGAATTAATACGAGGTTCTGGATATGAAATGTGTTGAATTGAAATACAGTGATATCAGAGGCAAGGATGTAGTCGACTCTAAAGGAGAGAAGGTCGGCGAAGTTCAGGACTGGATCTTTGGTTGTGGTGAAAATAAACTCAACCCGAAGTATATCGTGCTGGGGGGAGGTAGGATTGAGGAATTTCTTGAATCCATTGGTGTACGACCAGACATCGATCCTGTTGTCAATCTTGAAGATGTCGGCTCGATTACTGATCAGGTTTACTTGAAGGTTGATCGTGAATCTCTTAAGAAGACCATCGATCCTGGAGTTCATGATGAAGCAGATTACACATTCTCAAAACTAACTGATATCAAGGTAGTAGATTCTGATGGAATCAAAATTGGTTTTGTCATCGATATATGGTTTGATGAGGACGGCACAATGTGGCTGCTGTTAGGGGGTGGTTTCTTCGAAGAACTTCTTGAACGACTGCGAGCTCAGCCTGATATTGATCTTCTTGTCCCACCACACTTTATCGAATCTATTGATAGAGATAAGATTAGACTGACAGTATCAAAATTCCAGCTTGAATCTACTTGTGAAGACGAGTATCAGAAACTGCAAAGGCAGCTAGCGGGTGCTGAACCTCATGATGATGCTCGCTATGAACAACTAAAACTTGGTTCTATGCCTGGTCGTGGATTTGCATAAGACTAGTAATTGATGAATATGAAAATGGAGAGATTTCCATCTCTCTCCATCTATTTCCAACGAGTGAGTCTTCTAGATCTGGGTCTGAATGTTGCAGATAACGACTTATTTCGCGCACGTATTAGTTCAATACGCCCCTCTCTGTTTCTTGTATAGACAAGATTAATTCTACCGACATTCTTTGCCTACATATCAGCAAAGGATTCGGCATATTCTTTCTTCGTACAGATGACCGTAGGAACAGCATGATACTCCTAGCGTGTGATTGCTAACGGCCAATTGTGACTCCGCAGAATGGACACTGAACTACCTTTCCTTCTCGTAGATCTGCAACAATCTCAAGCGTAAGGGCGCTACCACACATGGGACAGAGCCATGCATTGATTCTCTCTCTGAGATCATCAATTGCTGGAAGAATCATCGCTTGGTCCTCTCCAGACACTCTGATCATGCAACTAGCGCCCTTCTCACCAGCAGGCCCATTGATACTGATCTGAACTCCAAGACTCTTGCCTGTGTATTTTCCCCTTGCTAAACCGCTAATCTTTGCATATACTACTCCTTCAATTTCCTCGATATTGCTACCAACCTCGAAGAAATTCGATTCATCTATCAATCTCAATGCTTTATCATACATTTCTCGTGGGGTCCATTCATTAACCTTGATTGCTATCTCTCCATGTTCATGCGACCTTAGTTTCAACTCAAAATCTTCTGGAGTTACCTGATCTGGAAGAAGCAAATCGCATACAGATCGAATCACAAATGGTTTGGTGCTAAATGTGTGTGCTTTCCCCCTCATATCAACATATGATACTCCAGCTACGATATTACCTTGAACACAATCTTGCGTGGGTAGGAAATCGAATGTGGGACTTCTGAATCCCCCTGGTTCAACCTTAGAGAATAGGCAATCATCCTCACCAGCTAATCGAAGAGCAGCTTTCGGGAATGAAAGCAGGTAAACTCTCACATCTGTTATCGTATACTGAGAGTCATTCACCACCTTGACTTTGAACCTCATCCGGTTGCCAATGAATTCTCCACCACGAAGGGCTTTCACTTTCATTGTTTCAGAATCAGTTGAAACAGCTGTGATTGATGATGCAACTCCCGAAATGGGTTTCTTTTTTGGTAGACGGGGATATGTCAAAGCTCTATATTGTCCTGGATAGATCCTTCTTGCACTTGGTCTGTAGGGTTTTAGTCTTCGTTTTTGCTTCACTTCTTTATCTTCAACATTACATTTGGTAAGAGCACAGCAACAAGAAAAAATTACTATATACATTATTAAATTGAAGATAGCTTCCCAGACTGCATATTGCATCTACCCCACAGCGCCTCCTTCATACTAGCGACCTATTGTTACTGAACAGAACGGACATTGAACTACCTTTCCATCTCGTAAGTTTGCAACATTCTCCAAAGTGAGAGGACTACCACACATAGGACATAACCAAGCACTTAATCTCTCTTTGAGGTCATCGATTGCTGGAAGTATCATCGCTTGGTCTTCACCAGAAACTCGGATTGTGCAGGATGCTCCCTTCTCACCTGAATGCCCACTGACACATAGTTGGACTGCGACGCTCTTTCCAGTGTATTTGCCCTTTGCAAGTCCAGATATCTTCCCAAATGCCACACCCTCCTTTACATCAAACTCACTGCTTACCTCATAGAAGTTAGATTCGTCAGTTATTCTCAATGCCTTCTCAAACATCTCCTCAGGTGTCCATTCATGGACTTTGATGTCCATCTCTCCGTGTTCATGTGACTTTAATTTTAATGCGAAATCCTCTGGTGAAACTTGGTCAGGTATTAGAAGGTCACACACCGATCTAATCACAAATGGCTCCGTGCTCAGTGTGTGTGCTTTTCCGGTCATGTCAACATAGGACACACCAGCGACGATTTCCCCCCTAACACAATCCTGTGTCGGAAGAAAGTCAAAGGTTGGACTCCTGAAACCACCTGGCTCTATCTTTGAGAACTTGCAGTCATCCTCCTCTCCTGCTAATCTCAGCGCATCCTTGGGGAAGGAAAGGAGGTATATGGTGACATCAGTAATCGTGTATGGTGACCCGTTCACAACCTTCACCTTGAACCTCATCCTGTTCCCAACGAACTCACCGCCCCTCAAAGCCTTCACTTTCTTATCACTGATAGTAGATGGTGGTGGAACCCTCTTTATCGCATGAGCCACACCCGGAATAGGTCTCGTCGTTCTTACAGTTCGTCTTGGCATAGGATCTCTTCGAATCTCTCTCCAGCTAATTGTGGGTGAAGGGCGTTTATCACGTCTTAGCCCTGTTTCCCTTCTCACACTGAGTGGAATTGTTTCCTCTTTCGTTCCTTCTCCCCCAGTACACGCTAAGCCAAACGCGATGCAAGCCAAGAGTAGAAACACGATGATGAGTAAACTATTGAGCATAGCATCGGCAGATTGAAGCATTAACAGCATGTATCCCTTTCCCACCAGCTCGACTGGGTGTTTACCTATGAGCTCTTGCTCAGGAGGGGCTTTAAAATCTTTGATGGACGGGAATAAACTAATCATAAGGATTTCATGTTTCTTGGTGGGTTGTTTAGCTCAACATTTTCTGTAGTAATCTTATCGATCGGGATTGGATTAGAAGTAATGTGGTCATATCTCTGATATTGCGGAGAATTAAGATTCGTTGATGATACTTTCAAAAGATAACAACGACCATTATAACTCCAATAATCGTGAGGATTGTCCCAATAGCTACACGTTGGTTGACATCCTCATCTAGATAGATGGCTGACAAAGGTGCTGTGAACATAGGCGCAGAAGCAACAATCAATGATGTCACCGTTGCTCCAACAAACTTGACCGCAAAGCTATACGCAACAAGACTCAATCCTAATCCAACAATTCCTATTGTTAAAGCATACGTAGTGGCTCTCCTATTGGGAAACATCCTCTCTCCTTTTAGAGAGTAGAGGAATACAGGAACAAGTATCAAAGAAGCGGCAAGTGTTCGATAGAAGTTGGCCTCTGCAGGTGCAACACCCACTAGTCCAAACTGGAAAATAACATCACTCAGAGCCCAGCATAAAAAGACGAGAAATGCTAGGATTAAGCCCAATCGAAGTTCATCCTCAGTCCATCGATTACTGTTCTTTGCTTCATCCTGCTCGGCTCTAGCAATCATAATTACACCAAAAACCACAATGAATGCACCAATGACTCTTTGAGGGATGACTGGCTCACCAAGAAACATCGCTGCAAGGAAGTACACGAGAAGGGGATAACTCATTGCTATGGGAAATGCTCTAGCGACTCCAATTCTCTCTTGACTGTAGAAATACATACCATCTCCGATGATTATACCGATGACCATGGAAACTATGAGTGGAAATAGTGCACTAACAGGAATGGTGAACGTTAGAGATCCAGAAGCCAAAACTGCAAAAATGTATGCGACTGGAAGGCTTACCCATATACGAGTAAACACGATGTCCATCACACTGATGTCATCACTCATCCTTTTGTATAGAACATTTGTCACTCCGAAAGAAAGCATCGACAATAAAGCACTAATTATACCTAGGACATAGGACTCAAGGACGATTTGCATTGAATCCCAAAGATTGCCTTCTGACCTAATAATGTGCCGTAAGTGTTATAGAAAAACAAAGGTCTTTTTGCATTGACAATAATTATGTAGTAGAGAGGAATGGAGGTAATTGACTAGATTTCTGCAGACAATTGGTAGTTTTCCCATCATAGCAGTCATTTGTATAATGCTACTACTACCTTTACAACCCAATCTTGGGTTCACAACTTCAAACCAGTTTCCTGTTGGTCATCACTTTATCTACGACAGCTGGATTGAAATTTGGAGTCCTCATGAAGCTTATGGTGATTCTTTCGTCTATATTTTTGAAGACTGGCTAGTCGACCAAACCAATGGCACTGTTAATTGTACCTGTATGCTTCCAACGGGAAACGAAACACGCATCGATCACTATCAGAATATTCCAGTTGATATAATCAACTCTCCTCCCCTTATGACAAACGTCACAAACTGGTTTCTGAATGGTGTTGTATGGATTAGGGATGATGACTACAACATTGTGAATGAAACCTCATACATCTACAACATCTACGACGGCTATATTGAAATTCCCTGTTTCAGGTTGATGAATATTACGTGGTCAGGAGATTATGTAAATATCACAATTCTTCAGTATGATTCAGAACTGGGTGTTCTATTGTCAATATTTCAAGAAACATCTTTCAATGCGAATGGCACTCGAGTTGCAACAGCTGATTTCTTTCTTGTCTATAGTACCTTTGTTGCATTACTTGATCTTCCAACAACTCCAACCTCTCCGTCTACAACAACTACACCGATTGTTCCAACCACTCCTGATTCAACTACTCCTACATTAACAAGTTCTCCAACCCCAGGAACTGGTACTACTTCGACTGGATCCAATACGGTTCCCAACTACTCTCCCTTTACTGATCCCAATTCTATGCTTCTACGTGGAGCCATCATTCTAGCCATCACAGTAGAGATTGTGATCATTATTCTATTGATTAGAAGAAGATATTCAATCAGCGACTCATAGTCACATTGCAGAAAGGACACTCTACAACCTTGCCTTCTCTGATATCCTCTACATGTTTAACCGATATAGGACTGGAACAGATTGGACAGAGCCATGCACTCAATCGTTCCCTCAAGCCATCAATTGCTGGTAGTATCATAGCTTCATCTTCCAAAGATAAATTCGAAGGAGCAATATTGCCAAACCTAAAGTTCGAGGGGAGATCAATGCAGGGATTACATTTGTTGATTATAAACCAGCTAATTCGCAAACCTTGCCGTCCATCTCCTCTGGTGCCACAAATTCCACGAAATCTGCGGCTTCGCCTAGGATCTCTTTAGCTCTCTTATGATGCTCTTTGTCTACAATGACCATTATCGGTATCTTGTATGTCTTTGCACGGTAGAGTAGATACACCGGAGATGGTACTGGTCCTGGTTCTTCATCTCGTGGTGGAAGTAATTTATGCAGGTATGCAATTATGAGATCGACTTCGCCCGGTTCCAGATGAGCTGCAATCTTTCCATGTCCATCCCATTGGTTTCCCAGTGGAAGCGTGCAAAAACCATGTGCTGCAAGTTTTGTGAGAAGTGCGGGGTCTGTTCCTTCGAAATATCCAACTGTCTTCATTTCAATCCTCCAGAATATATAGTAAACTATTGTTATGAACTCTTTGTTCAATGATTCTCACTCAGAAGGTTCTATCTGAGTGAGTTGCATTCAGATAAGATCCACTCTGTATCTGATCATAGAGAGAATGGGTGACATCAAACGTCACTTTTTCATTTCCAAGCTTCATCAGATGTAGGAAGCGTTTCCTTTGGAGGTTCAGATTCCTCATGTTGTTTGACAATGTCAACAACCTCTGGAATCCAATCAAGACCAAGCTTCTTGATTTTCTCCATAGTGGGGACACCATTTCGTGTCCATCCTCGACGCTTGTAGGCTGCATCTGTGAGGAGTCTGTAACTCTCCTCCCTATGCTCACGGAGTTTCTTATTCTTCTCAGTTGTTGACATCTTGCTGATGTCAACTCCGAGCTCTTTCAGTTGCCCATCGTATCTGTCCTGACGTGACTCGTATTCCCAGTCTGTGACAGGACCTGCACTCCTGTATGGGATGAATGAGTCATGGATTCTTAGACCCTTGCCCTGTCTGATGTTGAAAACCCGCTGGAAGTTGTAGACCTTTTCTGACATTGTAATCAGATCCTCGCCTTTTGTAGGTCTCCCGGTTATCGCCTCAAAGAACCTCGCATAGAATGCAACATGCCTCGGTACCTTTGCAGGCTCATCGGTCTGGGCATTGTCCGCAGGGACTACATCGTTCCATGGGAGTTTACAGAGTCCGTTCAGTCCAAACCAGGTCCGCCACATCGGGAAATAATGGAGCGCTTCTGCTTTGTCCTCAAATGTTGGCAGGTAATTGTGAACCTGGTCCATGAAGATCAACCATGCCTCATCATGTTGCGGTCCTTTCAGTGTGAGACCGTAACCTCCCTGTTGGGCAAGACTCTCTTTGGTCACGTATTCAGAATACTCCAAGCCTTTGTGTTCCATAGCTATGTCTTGCATCACCTGCTTGTCTACACTAAAGTTGTCCGCAAAGTAATTCTTGAGATAGTGAGATCCTTTCCCAAAGTGTTCAGCACCAAAGCCCTTGCCATCAGCCATCTCATGCAATACGGCTAATGCCTCTTCAGCAGCTCCCCACTTGAGTTTATGGCCTCCAGTGGCCTTCTCATCAATATGTCCCTCTTCGAAGAGCTCCATCACGAAACCCATTGTAGTACCGAAGCTGATAGTATCAATTCCATAAGCGTCGCAGTAAAAGTTCAACTCTGCAACAGCATGTGGGTCGAAGATACCAAGATTGGAACCACATCCTGCAATCGTCTCATACTCGGGTCCATCGACCACGACACTTTTTCCCTTGAAGGGTCCCGTCTTTGGAACGAACTCCTCGATACAGTGTGAGCAGTTGATGGCACATGGACGCCAACATCCGTCCCACCCTTTGCCTGTATTAGTGAAGATC
>JBHLOX010000129.1:0-7473 GCA_048940045.1 Promethearchaeota archaeon | reverse complement strand
TCGAAGAGAATCTCGATGTCCATTTTTGCAATCTTCTCCAAGGTTTCGATCATGTGATGAATATTCTCGTCAGGCATTGCGATTACCTTTCGAGATGGGACTGGGACTGCATCTGCAGAGAACAGCCATTTACGATTTGGCTCATAGAACCCAACCATTTGGTGCCCGTGACCTGGGAGTGTGACCACTTCAAACTCGAACTCCCCTATAGTGAACTGTAAGGGCATCTTCTCGACATCAGCTACAGGTTTTGGCTGTCCCCATACAATGTCAAAGAACTCTGGAATAGTTGGTGGGTTCTTGACAATCTCAATGTCCTGTTCCATGGCATATATCGTTGAGCTTGGTGCGAAGGCTGAACATCCACCGTAATGGTCTTCATGTGCATGACTTACATAGACCTTGTTGATCTCGGTTTCAGCTGCAAACTTCTCAATGTCCTCGAGAGCGTTTGCACACCCAGCATCAAAGAGCGTGTCCTTGATGAGGTACGCAATAGCCCACATGATGGGCTGTCCATCCTCCATCGCGGTTGCGGTCTTGACTAGAGTCACGTCCTCGTTGTAGGGTTCCACCTCAAACATATGATGTGTGAATGCATTACATAACTTGATTCCTTCGGTACGGCCAAACAAGTGCACTCTTTTATCTCTCAATCAAACGAAGAGCAGCATCAAGCAGATGACCACAATTAACATCCAAATCAGATTTTTGAGATATCCCTGTTTTACAATTCCGTCAATGAGACTAGCATCAGATTGCTGTGTAGCATCACCTAGCTTGGCCCCTTCTAGAATCTCCTCCATCTCATCGACCGAGGGAAGTGATGACATCTCGGGAAATTTTTGACGTTTTAATTCAGCATCATTTCGGATTTGAGTATCAGAAATCTCTATCCATTTGTGCTCCTTTCTCTTGGCTACAAAAGATATCACGATATGAGCAGACAACACAATAATGGCGAATACAATCACTATTCCAATAAAGGTAGAATAGGAAATCCAAGAAATCAACCCCAACAGTCCTATACACGAGTATGCAAGAAGTACAACACCCGAGAAGATAACATTCGATTGCAATCTACCGTAGAATCCAATGTGCGCATTTCGATACCTCTCCTCAGCTCCTTCTATTCCACGTATCACACCTATCGCAAAGAACCCCGGAACATTCATCATCCAACTCATACCTGAAAATATCACAGCCGCGATGATGCCCTCAACAATTACCACAATGATGACTAGAGCTAGGGCACCAAAAAGCAATGGTACTGGTGCAAATCCACTCGGATCTGATGCTGCAATTTTTTCTGTCTGATATAATAGCGGCAGGAGAAGGATCATGCAGAGTGTATTGAAACTAATATACTGGCCTACATTGGGGATTGGTTTGTTAAGTTGTTTCAGCATCCTCTGCATAGAGGGGTACTTTGGGCTATTGCTCATAATATGTCCTCTTGTTTCACCTCATAATAATTTTCCCGCCCCCTCCACCGCCGCCACCACCTGAAGGCGGTACTACTACCACTGACGGAGGCGGAGGTGGAGATGGAGGTGTTACTGAGAGGAAGAAGTTGAAGACCATCTCAATTCCTGTTATCAGTAGTGTGGCACATGATATTGCCAGTAATGTACGAGATATAGGTTCGGGACATGCTGCGGTTGCAGTTTCAGCTCCAGCACGAGCAATCCATAGAGCGTATAGTCCTCTTAGGAAATTCAGCAGACCGGGATAGCTAGCACCACTGAGGTAGGCAGCTATTCCTCCCATTATCAGCCCAGCTACTGTGCTTGCAAAATTCTGAAGGGCTGTGAACATTCCTTGAAGGTCTGGTGGAGCAAGAGGCTTTGCCCAACTAGCAAGCTGGTAGATAAACCATGCTAATCCCGTGAGAACAACTCCTAACATAGTAACACCTGCCGCCAGAGCGATACACTGAGCCACGGTGGTTGGCGCAGTGATTGGTGACAATGTGTAGAATATTGTTGTTAGAACAACGATACTAGCAATCTTCCATGGATTCCACCACGGCGGCCAGTCTCCAAGAGGCATCGGAGTAATCCCATGTGTTGCGGCACGAAGCCCATAGTTGAAACCTGCACTCAGGTGCGAAATTGCCAAAGGCGAGGGGCCATCAAATGATGATAGAACTAGCGCAGATGAAAGGTATGCAGCCATTCTCGCATCAACAACACCAGAAAATCCGAATCCATTTGAAAGAGTGGAGGCTGGACCATCACTATGGCAACTTGCTAGGACTGTACGAGAAGCGTCTACACTTTCTATGCTCTCTGTGACATCACTCCAAGAGATACAATCGTTTCGGACTTCAATTCCCTCTTCTGAACCATGTCCGATTATTACAAGGACACTTGCCTTACGATTCATCATCTCATTCTCAAAATCATCACATGAAACTGACAAACTGCTCATTCGAATCTTGGGCTTTGTCCTTTCAGATTCAATCTGACTTGTTGGTAGATTCATTGAAACTTGAATATTGGTAGATGGTGTTAATGCGTCATTACGAAGTATGACACTATTTTCAATAATTCGAGTTGCAGTTTGAGTAGCTTCATCACTTCCAAATGATACTACTAGTACATCATCTCTGATGGGGAATTGAAGGTCGCTAAGACCTGCTACACAATTCATCATCGGAAACAGTAGTAGTATTGCACAAGACAAGACAGCTATGACTTTTACTCGAGAAACCACCCTAAACCACCAATCTATAGAATTAACTCGAATGGATATAAATCCCCGCCTGCTTGGGGTTTTCTACTTTGCCTGCAACAGAATCGGTGGCGCAAACTTTCGAAGTCGTTTCAAACCCAAGACCTTGTCTTGTCTTCCAACTTTGGAGTCACTCAAAGCTTGTTCCATGAACTCAATTGCTTTGTCATATGCTTTTCTTGGAACTGGAAATGGCACGCCATCCTTTCCACCAAACGCAAAGCACATTCGAACTGGGTCTGCCCAAGAAGCAGGTGTTCCAAAAATCATCTCAGAGATGAGTGACAACCCCCTAACGGTTGCAGGACCTACTCCTTGCATGAATAGTAGATCTTCATAGTCAGAGGGCTGAGTTTCATAGGCACGTCGGACAGCATTCCAGTCCATCCTAGTTGGCATAACCTTGTAAGATGGTAGTTCTCGCGGTGATTCATCTCCCTCCAACCATGGGATGAGGGTGGACTGTCCGTACGACTTGATATCCTCAAAGTATCTCCTGACGCGCGCTGGGTCTTCCTTGACTATGTCCACACTGACCTCTCGACAGTCACTCGACAACTTAGAGGTCATATCAAGAGCTGTATCTCTTATTTGTCCTGAAATGAGACCTGAGTGCGGCTCGTCTATGAAACTGTCAGTGACAAATGACGACCAATGGTAACGCCTAGCATCATTGCTGTTGTAGTCCATTCCCTGTTGAACCACAGTCCAGTTCTCCTCCGAGTCAACAAAGAACATATGCTGATAGAGATTGTATCCGTCTTGTATTCCTGCGTTGTCAACCTTGGCTACCGACCTACTGATGTCAACCAGTCTTGTACCCTCGAGTCCATAGTCCTCCAAGGCTCGAAGCTGAGCTGGAACTTTTCTCGAAGCCAGTCCCTTTCCTCCAACTCCTATCATTCCATGCTGTTCGAAGTCCAGAGCAGTTTTCAGTACTCCACAAGTGACCGTAGTGGACCCAGAACTGTCCCAATCATATCCTAGGACATTGGAGAGTGCCTGAAACCAGACAGGATCTGCAAGCCGCTGCAATAGCTCAGTAGTCCCAAACTCATCTACTATGAACTCACAGAGAGAGCGAGCCATGGGAATCATCCGTTTCACTAACCAGTGAGGTGCTTTACCTGGATGCAGCTTGAGGTCTGCAACACCGCCTCTCTTCATCGTGAAAGCTCCAATGTATAATCCCTGAGTAGGATAGATAAAGTCCCCAAGAATTTCTAAAGGGCGGCTCGCATCTTCTCTAGCTTCTGCCTGAGTTCATCTCCTGCCATTGCAAGCCAGCTTTCTAGTGTGTCACACCCATAATCATCGCAATGAGCACAGGTTTCAACACCTCGCTCACTTCCACAGGCTCTGACACTGCAGGAAGCGCAAAACTTGAACTTGGGTTCCCCATCGACCTTGCAACCTACACAATTGATATCCTCAACGGAAACTGGGAAGTCAGGGCTTCCCCATTCTGCAGCTTGTTTCTTCCTCAACTCATTATCATCGTTTTTCCAAGCAAGATGAGCAGGACAAGTAGCGCAGTCAATCCCGCAAAACGCCATCATGTTCTCGGTCATGAGAAACTAAAGCACCTAACTAGGATAAAAGGTCAACAGATAGCCGAAACTAATTCTTAGTCAATTTTGATTAAACTGCAGGTCAAGCAATCCTTTTATTCGTTTTCCACTAATCGTATCTGTTTGTTGAAACAAACGGATTCTATCGTATCAATGAGATGGTACGTATGGCTGAGAATGCAGAATGGGAAAAAGCAGTGGAGTATAAGAAATTCCTGAAGGACGCTCGTGAGAATGTGGAGATAATGAAAGCGAGGTACAATGGCCTTCAGATCACTGAACAGGATTTAGAATATCTTCGTAGTCTCCAGAATGAGCTTCGAATTCTTGTTATAGGTAATGATCGTTGTAGCGATACTGCAGGTAATTTGCCAATTCTGGCCAAGATGTCTGACATCTCATCCAAACTTCATCTCCGTGTTCTTGACAGTGATGCTCACGCGAGGTATCATCAGCAGTTCAAGGTCAATGGAAAAAGGAAGACACCTGTTGTACTCCTCCTCAGCTCTCAAGATGAAGAGTTGTGCAGGTGGGTTGAGCGGCCAAATGCCGCCTATAAGGTCATCAATGAGGCAACGAACCCGTCATTGGAGAGTCGAAAGAAAGAGCTGATGAAGCTGTACAGTGATACGGAGATACAGCGGCAGAGTGTGAACGAGTTCATGAGTCTGATACTCCGTGCTGACTTCATTCTTGGTAGAAAATAGGTTGACTCATGAGAACTATTAAGATGATACCCGTGTATTTGTAGTAGGACTAAAGAAGTAAACAGACATACAATTGTTTGAATAGAGTGTTGAGTATCATGTCTATCTTCCGTCGAAAGAATTCCCCATGGGCACATGATGCCTCGGAGCTATCGTGTCCAAAATGTGGTAGCAATCGGATCACACGGATACTTGGTTCTTGGACTCGTCCAAAGGGAGTTCAAATGTTTAAATGTGTGAGTTGTGGGAAGAAGTTCTACGACCGAGGATACGATGATTATAGACCAACCTTCATCAGATAATCAGCTAATGGAGTGAGAAACTTGTCAAGCCGACTTCAACAGATGAAGTATCCTTTCTCACTTCAAGCTAGGCAAGCTTCACAAAGACTTGCTCGAGACCTAGGAGTTCTCGTTGACCTCCTTGAAGCCCCGGAGAACCATTATATTGTCGATGAGGCTGAATCCAGAGTCTATGCTGCTCTTACTCAATCTCAAATACGATATCCTACTATGGAAAATGAGAAAGATGTACTGATTTACCCAACAGCACGACTGATTGTTGAGGAGTTGGGACTCCCAAGGCTCCGTGCCCTTCAAGCGGAGGCTGAGTCAAAGGAGGCCAACAGACAACTTGGAAAGGAGGACAGTGCCCTTGTTACCGACCTATGTGCCTCCTCCTTTAATTGGAAGATTGAGTCAATGGGGGGCATCACAGAACGCTCCAAACTCCCTCTTATGCTTCGAACATATGAGATGAAGATTCGATTTGAAAACTACCTCGAAGTAGCGCCTGCGTTTCACAGCGAGGAGTGGAGTCTCATAAACCGTCACCTCGACAAGGGATGGATCCCGATCAGACGGTCTGAACTGGATCGGCTCACCTCAGGCAAGTTTAGACAGCTCATCATGCAAGGTCGATTTGACATACCTAGAATGTCCCAACGTCTGATAGAAGCTGTCCAACGCATCGAAGCAGAAACCAAGGGCAGAATACGTCAGGCAGAACCGGTGAAAATGACAAAGACTCTTGCAACAGCTTTTCCGCCATGCATGCAGAAAATGTATGATGACTCTCTCAGAGGGGATGTCAATCTCTCCCATGATGCACGCTTCGCTCTTGCCGCTTTTCTTCTCAAGATTGGGATGGAGGAGAAAGAGGTTCAGAAAGTCTTCAGCAGCTCTCCAGATAGGAACACCAGTCTCATTGAGTATCAGGTTCGACACATCGCTTCTAAGAGATCCATGGGTGCTGAGGATGAAGGGTATACTCCTCCCGGATGTAAGAAGCTCCAAGTGAACAACCTTTGTCCAGTCTATCTCGGTACTGCATTCGATCCTTTGTGTGAATACATCCTAAACCCTCTTGGATTCTACTCGACGCGAGCCTGGGAATTGACAAAGGGCATTCAAGATCATTCGTGGTATGCAAAAAAGCGCGACAAGAAACAGAACTTCTAAACCGCACATCTTGTATAGTGATAGAGATACTCCTGAGCATAACCCGCGTACTTTCCGAAATAGTTTCTTGCGGCCTTAGACTTCTTGGAATAGGATTTTCCTGTATCTGTGAATACTCCATAGTGTTCCTGAATTGCGCGCTCAATCCAGACATCAATCGGAAACGCCTCTAGGAAACCCAGCGAGAACAAGCAGACACAGTCCGCAACTTTGTTTCCAACCCCATGGAGTTTCTTCAGATGTTTGTGTGCCTCATGATACTCCATTGATCTCAGGTCCTCTTCTGTTACCTCTCCATCTACAATCGCTCCAGTCGATCTTGCAATGAACTCAGCTCTCCATGCTAGTCCAAGTTTCTTTAGTTCTTTCACAGTTACATTTGATAATTGATAGGGGGTGGGCATTCCGAAGTAGGCATTCCCTCTGAACTCATACGAGGGTCCCCACTTCTCTCTGATTGCATTCGTCATGCCCACTATAGCAGGGACATTCTTCCATACTGAGCACAGAAATGATACAAGACATGGGAAGAAGGGATCATTGACTATACGTAGGTTTGGTGCGAAGTCAATGCTCCTCTGCATGATTCCATCCCTGGCAATCTCTTGATGTATCTGGTCCAGTGGGTCATCCAGCCTAAATAACATTGAGAGGTCGACATCTCTATCAGATGTGTCATAGAACAACGTGTTTCCTCTCTGTTCTACATAGACAACCTGTCCGATATCAGCGTTGATGTATCCTTCACCCTCTTTGACCCAACAGAATGTCTGACCACAGTCCAGCGTATCAACGAGACTAAAATCCTTCACCTCTAGACTTCTCATCATGACTCACCCAGCTGCATCCGAAATGAGTATTGTGTTTGCACTGTCATTGTCAGATAGACAATGCTAAAACACAAGATCTGGATACTTATACAGCGGCAGTGATGAACCTCCAATGTGAGATTATGAACATATGATCGACCTATGGGGTATCTGAGCCGCACCTCTTACT
>JBHLOX010000128.1:0-7491 GCA_048940045.1 Promethearchaeota archaeon | reverse complement strand
TTCTCGACCACAGCTGTCTGAGTGTCCTTGATTCCAGGAATCTTGTGGATCCCCTTCACAGTGATCTCATAGAGCTCTTCAAGGTCCACTGTTTCAAGGAGAACGACAATATCGTAACTTCCCGTTGTCACAGCAACAGTTGTAGCTTCGTCTATCTTACGAAGCTCATTAACAACATCGTCGGTCTTTCCAATCTCAACTTCCATCAAAACATATGCTAGTACTCTGTCTTTCATTTTTTTCAATTCCATTCTTCATTTGTAATCTTTTATCACCACTAAGGTTTCAACATCATCGATACCGTGTATTTTCTGAATTCGTTTTAGAATCAATGAACGGGTTTTCGCTAGATTTCTACTCTTGATACTCAGAATGTAGTCTTGCGGTCCAGCTATAGCAGCAGCCTTCTCAACCCCCTTGATGCTAAAGAGTTCTGGAAGAAGATCTCCGGTCATGGGCTTGACCTTGACCATGACAATAGATCGAACATCAGATGCTTGAAGGGTAAGAACTCCAATCATGACAAGTATGACACCAAACACTTTCAAAGACCACATGAAAGCATCAGCATCAAGTACACCAAAAGCTCCAGGTATCAGAAGGTTCCCAAGAACAGTCGCAGGAAGACCTAGTACCACGGAAATCGCAGACAGTGAGTTGACAACAGCCATTGAACCTCGTCCCAACGCTCGAACATACATCACTATGGAAAGGAATGTGGCAAGTGATGATCCAATCATCAGACCTAGTAGAGGAACAAAGCTAACTAACATTAACTGCCAGTCTTCTAAACCTAGGAATGGTAATGCAAAAAGGCTCATGATAAGATTCAGAACAATAAGACTCCAAACCCTCATGTTTAACGAGTCTACTCGGAGTCCTGGTCGGAGCTCGTATCGTTTTGTCTTCCGCAGATAGTATGTCACAATTGCTGATGACACATTCAATGGACCCAAGACCATTAGAAGAGTCAAAATATCAAACCCACCAGGAGTCGCTCCCACGAGAAGCACTCCAAAGAGAATTGAGATGATTGATTGAACCTCAATTATGGTCGGAGTGTCTTTCTCGGCCAGTAGGTCACCTATTAGAAGATAGATAATTACCAGCTGGCCATAGGGTAGGACTGTTGATGCATCAGTGGATCCCGCCAGGATATAGTAGAAAAGTGTAGAAATTCCCGCAAACACCCCAGCTAGGATGATGTAGAACATCGGTTTTTTTGGTAACAAGCGTAGTCTATCAAAATCAGGGTCAAAACTATATCCCAACGATCTCTTTTTGCCGTTCCTAGTTAGCCTAATGCTAAGTATTGCTACTGCCAGGAATGTCACAATAAAGCTTGTCCATTGAGCAAGGAATCCATAGGCAAGAGGAGCGATAGTCACGGTATTGAGTGCTACAACATCGAACACAACAGAAAAAGTCCGCATAACTCCTGAACCTAAAGCCAAGGAATAGAACACCGTTGATGCAGTACGGTGACTCACTGGTCTCTGGCTTCGACTGCTCACTCATACCCTCTCCCAATACTAGTTATGACTCTGTAATGGCCAACGCCACCAAAGAGTACTACTCTTCAACAACATCTTCCACTGGTTCTTCAGGAACCGCTTCAGGTTCTTCGGTTTCATCAGCAGCAGGGGTTGCTTCTTCTATGACCTCAGGTTCTGGTTCAGGCTCTGCTTCTGCTTCAGCAGGTACTTTGTCTTCAGATTTCTTTGACCGTTTCTTAGACTTCTGTGACCTTTTCTTGTCATCTGTCACTTGACGTTGTGCAAGAATGAACTCGTCAAATGTGAGTCTCTTACCTGACTGGAGTTTCTCAACAGCGGCATCAGTTCGTTCTTGTTCCTGAGCCCTCTGCTGGTCACGTATTTCTTGTCGCTCTACATCACGTTTCTCAACTGTGAACTTGCGAAGCTTTGTTTGAATCTCCTCAATCTGAGTTCGGAATTCTTTTAGCTTTGCTTCACCTTCCTTGACTTTCTTGAGCCACTCAACGAAATTCTTGTGAGCGGTATCAGCTGACTTCTTGTACTCCTCAAGTTGGGGTCGAATTCGAACGACCTCCTGATGGTGAATTTGTGATTGCTCTGAGAGTTCAATGACCTTCTCATGAGCCTCTGATGCCTCTTCCTTAAGCTTTCTAGCAAGTCTACGAAGTTCACTTATTCGATCTTGCTTTTCCTTTTCCAGACCTATCTTAACCAGTTTTGCCTCTATCTTGGCAATCTCTTCAACGATAGAAAGCTCCTCATCTCTTGTGAGTTGGTCGGTCTGTTGTCGCCATTCAAGCTCTTCAACACGACGCATCATTCGACGTTGATCAGTGGATGGACTTCCAACAAGGTTGGCTCGAAGTTCTCTAATCTCATCGTAGACACTTTTCAATTGAGCGTGAATCGCAGTTCTACGCTCTTTGGCTTCGGAGATATCCTTGTTAATCCGATCACGCTCTTCGCGCTCAGCTTTGACAGACTCAATCAGACCTCGAACTTCCTTATTGTGTTCGTCGCGAATACTTTTGTACTCCCTCATTTGATCCCGGTCGCGTCTTAGAACTTCGAGTTCTTCCCGAGCTTGCGTCTTGAGTTCTCGGAGCTTCGCTCGTAGAAACTCAACATCTTCTGGTTTGGCTTCTGCAGCTTCAGTCAAAGGCATTCTGTCCTTAGAATTTCGTTTTGCGGGTCCTGCATAGCAAGACGGATTTCGTCCACCCTTCAGGGTGCTTCGACAAACGTCTTTCGCTAGAAGCCTTCTTAAAAGGTTTCGCATGGAACAACTAAACTAGAGCCAAACAACGTGCAATCCTCTCAGAGATATCAAAATCAGTTACTTGTTGTAAACCGGTCCACCCAGGTGTTGCATTTGCTTCAAGAATCCAGAGATTCCCGTCATTATCGGGAATAATATCTACTCCTACCAACCGGCCCTTGACAGACTTTGCGGCCATAACTGAGAGATCTGTCACATCCATTGGATTTTTCCTTGGCACTCCTCCGCTGTGGATATTTGTAGTAATTCCTTCCCCTCCGACTCTTTGCATTGTTGCTATGACTTCGTCATCAAGTACCAACGCACGAATATCAAATCCAGGATTCTCTACATAATCTTGTAGCAGGTAAGCTCCTTTCCCAAACATCTGACTATGGAACTTTAGATAGTCATAGATGTTATCGAGATCAAATTCTCTTTCAATAAGTTGAACACCTAAACCACCAAATCCCGTTATAGGTTTCAAAACACATGGAAAATGTTCTCTGACAAACTTAGCTGCATCATCAATGGATTCAGTGATGAGTGTTCTTGGAACAGGAAGTCCAGCAGAAATTAGTCGACGCATGGTTTCAGCCTTATTTCTCATGAGGAGGATGGATGAAACAGAGTTGATGACTGTCACACCCATTTCTGTCAAAGCTGATAGAAGACCAACTCGATTGAAGAAGGCTCCAATATCGTTTGCTCCCAGGTCAAGAACAATAAGCCGATCCAAGAGTGAGAGGTCCTCGCCATTCATGCATATTTCATGCTCACTGGTGGACCCCCTACGTGAAACCTTCCAAGGGATGACTTGACGCGTATCCACACCCAATCTACGAAATGACTCCTCAAGAGTTTGGGCTCTTCTAGACCATGGATCCGATGAGAAGAGTCCAACCCTCGATACATACTTGGGACTCACATTGATCACTCACTCTGAAATATCAGTTTCATACCCATAACGACTAGCTTTTATGTTCTATCAATTTTGACTCTTTGGTTGATTTCTATGAAACTTTTTTCTGACGAAGAGCTTGAAATCATCAATAAGGAGCTTTTGGGGAAGAAAGGGCATTTCCTGATTGCCTTTCGTAATAAGCATGGACCAACCCTTCTGAAGAAACTATGGACAGAAATGCTAGAAGAGTTTGGACATCCAGTGAAGTGTCTAAGTTGGTGGTCAAGTGCAGGAAGAATAGGGCTTCTTGAGTGCGAAACTGAAAATGGTCTGGCTGTTTATGGACAGTGGGCATTGCATGATAACCAAGAATTGCTCAATATCATAGAGCTCGATGAAAGCGAGTTGGCGAATATACGTGACGGATTTGATGCTGGGACTGTCACTTCTTCAGCGATGAGAGCCTATAGAATTGGAGAGTCAGGCGGCGATAAGGAATAGAAGTGTCTAGTCAACCGTAAGTGTTTTTGAAAGATTTCGCGGCTGATCAGGATTGATACCAAGATCAACTGAGAGGAAGTAACTAAGTAGCTGGAGCGGGATCACATCAAGGATTGGATTGATGAGCACATCTGATTCGGGAACTTTCAAATAGTCATGCGGATTATCGACATATGGTTGTAGAGACTCTTCAAACTCACCCACTACAATTGTTCTACCATGTCTTGCTTTCACTTCATTGATGTGATTGATTACCATCCAACTATCCTGAGTCGTGGTGACGAAGATAACTGGATAGTTATTTGTAACAATGCTGAGTGGTCCATGTTTAAACTCGGATGAATACATCCCCTCACAATGATTATAGCAGATTTCTTTGATTTTCAGAGCTCCTTCTCTAGCCACGCCGTCAGTAAAGCCATAGCCTAGACAGTATAGATCTTGTACATCCACAATAGTTCGAGCTAGATTCTTGGCGAGAATGCCGGTCCTGTCTATAGTGTTCTGAGTTAGTGTCGGAAGGTCATCATGAAGACGACCTATGAATGACTTTGTTTCTGAAGTGTCAATATGCCCATTTCGTTCTCCAAGTTTCGCAGCTAAATAAGCAAAGATAATGCTCTGGGAATAATAGGTCTTGGTAGCTGGAACAGAGACCTCGTAACCGCAAACCATTGGAATATAGGAATCAGCTTGAAACATCAAAGTACTACCAATTACATTAAGGATCCCAAGAGTCTTACCACAGTTCTCATCTTTAACAAGTTTCAGAACATTAAGTATGTCCTTGGTTTCTCCACTTTGTGAAACCAATATGCTGAGACTGTCCTCATCCATAGTCTTACCATACATGGGTTCGAACTGGCCACCAATTGCATGGAGCATAGGGAGTCCAGCAAGTCTGTTGAAGTAGTAGGTTCCAACAATACTAGCGTTGTATGAAGACCCACATGCAACGAGATAATGCCTAGAGGTGTCCTCTATGAGCTTCAGCCACTCCTCGCTATTGGGACCCTCAAGCATTCCAATAACATCTCGAGCTATCTGCGGCTGCTCATTAATCTCTTTGAGCATGAAGTGAGGATAGCCACCTTTCTCTGCGGCTCGGATATCCACTTTTGAGATCTGGGGGGCTCTTTCTAGCAGCTTCCCATCCTCTATTCGATAGACTTTCACGTCATCTGGAGTCAATACCAACATTTCACCATCTGCCAAGTAGATGACATTATTTGTTAATGGCAGGACAGATGGAAGATCGCTAGAAGCGATAGTGGCATCACTGGCTACTCCAGCGACCAGAGAGGAACCCATCTTGACTGCATAGATCTCCTGTTCATCTGCACGACCAACAGCGTAAGCATATGCACCCTTCAGGTCTTGGACAGAGAACCTCACAGCCTCAAACATGTTTCCTGTTTCTTCATAGTATTTGTCGACGGCGTGAACACAGAGTTCTCCATCATTCTCCGATCTTATGATGTGACCTGTTTCAATGAGTTCTTTCTTGTATTCAACATAGTTGTGCAGATTGCCGTTGTGAGCTCCATAGAAGATTTCCTCGCAACCAAAGTGAGGTTGTGCATTCACCTTTGTAGGAGCACCATAAGTCGCCCACCTCAACTGAGAAATGCCACGATCACCCTTCATTGTGGAGAGGCCGAGGAGTTCATTGACTTCCTCGATTGTACCAACATCCTTCCTGAGATCAACCTTTCCATTGCGAACTGCGGCAATACCTACGCTATCATACCCCCTGTAAGTCAGCTTACTACTACATCTAACTAGAAGCTCTCCAATGTTGTCACTGTTTTGAGTGACAATTCCTGTGATGCCGCACATCGAGGCCTGATTTCTGTGTGCAGTAATTAAGAGTTGTGTAGGAGAGACAAGTGCACGGTTTTTTAGTAGAATCAGCTGAGTCGAAGCAATTATATCACCGAAGTCAAATGAATGTGAAGAGAGAAGAGAGGACATGCCATGGGAAGGCAGAAACGAATGGCATTGCTTTTACACCCGTTCCGGAGGGAACTATATCAGGTGCTATGTGAAAATCCTGGCACCTACCTTCTTGAACTGGTGGATATTCTTTCCTCCCCACTCGGTACTCTCACATGGCACCTTAGGATTCTCGAACGTGAAGGACTTGTCAAATCAATCAAGTTCGCTGGAAAGAGACTGTATTATCCAAGAATGTTGAGGTCTCAAGAAGCAGAGATGGCATATCTAACAATGAGAAGTGATACAGCACAGAGAATATTCGCGTTCATTGTCAACAATTCAGGTTGTTATCAAGAACAAATGGCTGAATCCCTTGGTGTTCATCATGACACTGTTCGCTGGCATATCTCCAGAATGGAGGAAGTTGGTCTTGTCAAGGTCATTCGGGAAGGTAGGAAGAAACGGCACTACCTGGATGAGCTTGGAGACCTCTTGATGAAGGGCAGTTTAAACACCATAACCGAGGCATATGTCTTATTCCTTATGGAGAAACTAGAGGATGGTTGCCTTAATCCAGAGATTCGTGAGTCAACACCTGATCATGTTACGATTAGGATTGATTGTCCTGAGAGAGGAAAAGATTGCTTCATCACAATCAATCTCACTGATTGGGAGTTCCAATTCATAGAGGATGAGGAAACCGAACCCACACTAGAAAAGGAACAAGCTGAAGCTGGAGGGAGCTAGCCAGCACTATCCAAGATTAAACGGACCTTTTGAGCAATTTTGTCAGGATTAGGTCCAGGACAAACTACCGCTAAGAGACGACTTTCATCTACCCGTGTAATCAAAAGCCTGAGATTCTCTGTATCCAGAGAGATTGAATCTGTAACTTCAGAGTAGGTCAAACCGTTTGCAAAAAGCGATCCTATGAGTCCAGCTACTTCTACTTCATCTTTGAAACCCACTGATCCTAGGGGAAGACCCTCAACAGTTAACAACACACCCCGAGTGACTTCAGGGACCTCCTCGACTATTGTCCCGAGAATTGTCTGCTTACCGAAAGCACTCGTAGATCCCATAACAAGTTCCATTCTGGTTGCTAGAGACTGAAATGCTGGTATCAGAGGTTCGAGGTTCAATCCAGCATCATCAGCCCTTGATATCACTATAATGAGATGATAATGGGGTTGCACTATGGTTAGAATTCGCTCAATGCTGGTGGTATGGATTAGATGAGTAGGTCCGGCACTTTCCAAATGATTTAATGCGGTGGTTCCACCCCAAACTAAAGCTGACGAAACAGTTGCAATCACACGAGGGTCAACCTCGCCGCCTCGAGCAACGGCTGCCACAACAACACCTTCTTTGGTACATAGAACTGCATTTTT
>JBHLOX010000127.1:0-7548 GCA_048940045.1 Promethearchaeota archaeon | reverse complement strand
GGACGCTTGGGGAATCGTTTTCCTTGAATCTCATCAACAATATGCCACATCTTCGGAAATGGAAATGCATCGTATGTCGGAGCACCCAAAACAATCACTCCAGAGCGAACTGTTTCGGTGATAATCCTACTGAGACCCGTATATGAAACGTTGAACATCTTGACCCTGACTCCGAGTTCTTCCAAGTCTTTCTTGAGATTCATCGCCACCCTGGTTGTGAAACCGTACATTGTACCCCAGACAATGGTACAGACCTTCTCAAGCTCAGGACCACTCCACTCGTCGTATTTGTGAACAATCCACATTGGATCTTTTCGATAGATAGGACCATGTGAAGGTGCAATCATCTTGATTCCAACTCCTAGGTCTTTGATTTTCTTAATACCCGCTTGTACAAATTTGAAGTACGCAGTGATGATTGTCCCAACGTAGCGTTTGGCTTCCCACTCAATGATCTCCATATTTATTTCATTATCAAAGTGGAGGCCATTCAAAGCTCCAAAAGCTCCGAATGCATCACATGAGAAGAGAATCTCATCCTCTTTGATATATGTCATCATGGTTTCAGGCCAGTGAAGGAACTTGGTATGAACGAACTGCAGTGTTTTGCTACCTAATGAGATCTCTTGAAGGTCCTCGACTATGACCTCCTCTAATCCAACATCAAAGAAGGACTTCTGTATTGCTGCAGCTTTATCAGTGTACACAATTTTAGCATTAGGTGCAAGCTCTGCGATGTCATGCAGTGAACCCGTGTGGTCTGGTTCCATATGGTTCAGAATGATATAATCAATCTTAGAGGGATCTACTAGTTCTCCTATGTTGGCCAACCATTCATCCGAAAAAATATCTTTGACACCCTCCACGATGGCGATCTTCTCATCCACAATTAGGAAACTGTTGTATGATACGCCGAATGGAATATCCCAGAGGTTCTCGAAAAGTTCAGTGTGGTGATCATCAACACCGACGTAATATACCCCCTTGGTCACTTCTCTGTGCATTTCCTTCACCTGTCATTTAGGAATTCTGAGTTAAGTCCGAGGAATTGGTGATAAAAGACCTTCCCTCAGCTCATGTGTAAAACTCGTGTTAACCATAGTTAAATCTCTTTCGCCCTAACCACTCTACTTCTCGACAAGACTAATTGCTTCTTCAGGGCAAGTTGAAACACAAAGACCACAGCCATAACACAAATCATCATTCACACGTAAACCATCATCAGTCATTTCTCGAGCACCAAAGTGACATCTATCGATGCAAGTACCACATGAGGCACAAATATCCATATCAGTCACAGAAGCGTAATCTGATGATATAAGGTCCGGGAACATTTTGTATTTGAGGACTGATGTGAAAACAGCACAGCAGGTCGAACAACAACTACAGATTCTGTTGACATTGTCATCCCGCATTGCATAAGCCATGTGAACCAGTCCAGCCTCATTAGACATTTTGAGAGTTTCTATAGCTTCCTCCTTTGTGATTTGTCTTGTGCCTGCATATTTGTAAAAATCCTCATCTAGAAGTCCTTTTGCACTGTCCCATGCAATACAGGTGTCAGTTGGTGCATCACATTTCTTTATCGTAGACCTGCACATGCAATTCAACCTGTAGATAGTTTCAGCTCTGTCAAGATAGCTAATAGCTTGCTCAAGGTTGAGTATCTTCTGTTCTCCTTTCAACTCTGCATTTACAGGAATTGTCTTCGCAGATCTCCAGTCTTCAAAATTCTTAGCATTCTGAAGGATATGTTCATTCCATTCGCTAAACATATTTCATTCATCCTAACATTTGTTGGAGTCAGATTATTGACCAAATCCTTTGATCAAAGTCATCATTGCTTCTTTCTTATCTGGAACCAAGCTATAGAATGTCCATCTTTTCCATCTCTCACTGAGTAACCACCCCGCTTTCTTCATTGTTCGCAGGTGATGTGAAATGAGTGGCTGTCTAGACTCATTGAGCGAATACTGAATCTCACATACGCATGCGGATTCCATTGTCGTTAGCATAAGTGCTATTCCTAGTCTGATGCCAGATGTGAAGATACTGAAGTCAGACTCACCTAAGAGACTTCGGTTCTTTTGCAGGACATTCCTCCGCTCTGGTGAATATTCAACACAATCAAAGTCACAAGTGACATTGGCCTTGACTACGGTTTTTTGGTTATTTGTCCTACGTGAAGTCATAGACTTATCGTATAAGTTAGATTTATATAAATCAGGTGCATGTGTCAGGATTTACACTAGGTTGAGGAGAAGCTGCATGACATTCATTCATCAACTATTCCTTAAGAGAATCCTCGACAGCCTTGATCCAATTTATACTCGAACCTTCCTCCCATGGGTAGCAAAACATCCAAGATATCTTCGAGCAGTGTTTCGCCTTGGGCGTTCATACCGATGGGCTGAGAAAAGACGCACTCAATACAAGGAAAGAGGACTCAGGGTTCCCTCTGTAATGATACTGAGTGTGACATCAACCTGCAATCTTGTTTGCAGTGGTTGTTATGCCGCATCCACACGAACATCTTTTCAAAACAAGGAACCCACTCACCGGTCATCTCTTGACCTAAACCTAGTGAAATGGAGATCGATAATATCGCAAGCAAAAGAACTTGGGGTCTTTGGTTTTGTAATTGCAGGTGGTGAACCATTCCTCTGCGAGGGAATTGTTGACCTTTGCTTGGAGTTCAACGACCTGTTCTTCTTAATTGTTACAAATGGGACTTCAATCAAGGATTCGGATTATGAGAAACTAAGAAGAGCTTCCAACATAGCAATTGTTGTCAGTTTAGAGGGTGACAGGAAAATCACAGATGCCAGAAGAGGTTCTGGAGTTCACATCAAGGCTATCGAATCACTCAAGCATCTTTGGAGTGTCGGTGTCCTCACAGGAATATCAGCTACAATAACACGAGAGAATGTTAATTTCTGGATGAACTCGAATAACCTCGATAAGTTTGTCAATAATGGAATTCGTATTGGTGTCTTTATAGAATACATCCCTTCTCCTGAAGCATCTGTACCGACGCGACAATCAATCTCGCCTTGTTCAGATAATGGTAAGATGCTTACAATATCAGAGCGGGAGCAATTTCGAGAGTATGTTCTGGACTATAGAGAGAATAATCCAATCTTTATTATCCATTCACCCAATGATGAAGAATTCTTTGGGGGCTGTGTATCTGCTGGACGTGGATTTATTCATGTCACACCAGCAGGAGACCTCACAGCGTGTCCTGTGTCAAACATTGCAACACACAATCTTCAGAACACAAGTCTCAAGCAAGGATTAGCAAGTCCACTCTTCAAGAAGATAAGAGAGAATGGACATATTCTCGAGAATCATAATCTCCCCTGCGCGTTGCTATCACATCATGATGAAGTGCTGGAGTTAGCTAGGTCTGTAGGTGCATACCATACAGACACAAGACAATCCGTGTAAGCCTATCAATCCCAATGTGGCTATCTTTGTTATGAGGATTCTCCTGCAGCTTGGGCCTCTCTTGGTTTTCTTTCATACTGTTCCCTATCATATTGATAATCTACTTTCTGAAGCTTGTTGTACAAGTATTTGATAGAATCCCAACATTGTGGTCGTCTGAACACTAATGCAAGGTCTTCTGAGGTTGGTTCAAATTTCTCCCAGAAATTGATCAATGCAATCGCAGTCGTTTCAGGAATGAAATCATCATCGATGAATTTTCTCTGCACAAGTGTGGCTAGACCATCGAAATATGATCCAACTCGGATGTACTTCGCAAAACCCTCGGGATTGCGTTCTGGACCATATTTCACGAAGAAATCTTCGACATCCTCCCATTCCCAAGTCTGGATTTCATTCATCTCTTGAACAAACTCTTTGTCATAGAGCAATTTGTGGAATTCAAGAAATATCCCTAGTTTCCGAGCTCTTGTAAAACGTCGTATTGAATGTAGAGTAGCTATTATACCAATAACTACACTGCCTAGTCCCAAAACAGCTGATACACCAGTCAAGTCTATCTGCATACCAACTCACCGAATTTTCCATCAGTGCACTGAGATTAAAACCCTCTGGAGGAATTCTTTTATCGAAGTGTCTCCAGATTTACAATTAACATCTGGGGCACATCTCATGGAAGACAAGGTAATTAAAATCAAGAAACTCAAGAAAGCAGTCATGAGTCACTGTATATGGGCCAACCAACTTGACTTCCTATGTGATGAGTGTAATAGCAAAATGAAGCCTGGAGGGAATTTCCAGACTATTTTGGATGAAAGAGAGTATCAGTTTTGTACCGAAGAGTGCATGAATGCGTTTGTGGAAAAATGGAAACTAACAAGTGATGCTAGCTAATCTACAGTTTCATCTTTCCATGGTGTTCTTCTAGGAATCCATCTTGGGACATTCTTCTTATACAGAATGTATTGCTCACCAAACTTCCTGGTTAATTCAGGTTCTTCTCCCTTTACAAACAGAATGTGATTCCCAATCCATAAGGCAAGAAAGAGAGCAAGAAGAGGGAGGGAAGTGAATAGGAGAGATTCAGCAAATACTGTGAAGAGCACTCCCAACACCATAGGATTTCTAGTATACTGATAGAGGCCTTGTGAAACAAGCTTTACAGGTGGATCCCACGGTGCTGCAGAACCTTCACCAAACTTGGCAAAGTGATGTGTAGTAGCTGCTACCAAGATAATACCCGTCAATAGTAGAACAAACCCGATGGTTGTGAGAATGGGGGTGAAGGGTGATGATAACTCCCACACGAAAGTGTATCCTGTGAAAAAAAGAATCAGGAATGGTACAACAAAGATTCCTAGAAACGGTTCTAGAATGAATCCCTTGATGTAACGTAGAGTCCCCATTATCTTACCTCAATCACATCTCTTCTTTAAACCCAATCTCTTTAGTACAGGATCTGGAAGACACCAATCAGTAAAACTTGATTGGACAATGAGAAACCCTTGTATTGCTGTAAGGATTAATCCCAATTCTAAATGTACAAAATACGCAATAGCGAGGAAGATTAGAACGCCACTACCTTGTACAAGAGCTCTAGCATTTTCCAAGTACACTGATTCCACCTTCAAGGAATCACTTCAGTACAATTGCACCCTTTAAGGACATTGATTGAATTTTGAGAAAGCCAGATGTTTTTTAGTAGCGTAGTCAACTACTACATTTATGGACACAGAAAAGATACGAAGTGATTTCCCAGTTCTGCAACGTGAAATCAAAGGGAAGCCGCTTCGATATATGGACTCAGCATGCATGTCACTAAAACCCCGTCAAGTTATTGATGCGGTTGTTGAATACTATGAGAATTTCCCAGCTTGTGCTGGAAGAAGTGTTCATAGGTTAAGTCACGAGGTCGAAGAGGCCCGGTTTAAGGCTAGAGAAACCATGAAAGATTTCATCGGGGCTGATAAGACAAAAGAAGTCATATTCACACGGAATACCACTGAAGGACTAAATTTAGTGACGAACTCACTTCAGTTGAATCAAGGTGACTCCGTTCTTACAACAGATAGAGAACACAATTCAAGTTTAGTCACTTGTCAGTTACTTGCGAAAAGAAAGAATATCAAACATATAGTCGTGAAATCCACTCAGGACTCAACTTTCGATATAGGTGCGTTTCAGGATGCTTTGACTCCTGAAGTGAAGCTTGTGTCTTTTGTCTGGACTTCTAATCTGGATGGGTATACACTTCCTGCTAAGGAAATTATAGACATTGCACATGACAATGAATCCCTGGTGTTATTAGATGCAGCGCAGGCAGCTCCTCATCGTGAGATGAATGTCGATAAGCTTGGAGTAGACTTTCTGGCATTCTCAGGACACAAAATGTTGGGCCCTACAGGTACAGGTGTAGTTTACATCAAGGAGAAACATTTCGACAGTTTGGACCCGTACAATGTTGGCGGAGAAACAGTTGAATGGAGTACTTTAGAGGAGCACAAGTTCTTGGACCCACCTGAGAAATATGAGGCAGGTTTACAGAACTACGCTGGTGAAATTGGATTAGCTGCAGCAGCTCGTTATCTGAAATCCATTGGCTTGAAGAAGATTGAGAAACATGAGAATGAACTCAATCAACTAATACATGAGGGTTTGAATCGTATTGAAGGAGCAACAATCATTGGAATCAGTGACCCGCACCTTCGTGGCGGAATCACTTCGTTCAATCTTGAGGGGATCATGTATCATGATGTGGCTATGATTATGAATCGTAACTACAACCTCATGGTGAGATCGGGACAACACTGTGTCCATTCATGGTTCCATGAAAATGGGATTGACGGTAGTGTGAGAGCTTCGTTATATCTTTACAACACAAGAGAAGAAGTTGAAACCTTCATTGAAGCTGCAGAAGAAATCTCGAAATTGGGGTGAAGTGATGGCTCTATGAATACATGTATACCCCCAATTGTGTATCTGACAGTCATCATCCTGATGTATCTCAAATGGCCGCAATATGGTCGAGAGATCTGGCAGTGTCTGAAACGATACACATCACTGAGATCTTGCGATGTTGATTTCCATGATAAGGCTAGAGCAACTCTGACGAGTATTGTCATGACAAGAAGTATCAGGGTTGGTCGAGCTGTCTACAAGAACTTTGAGGTTATTTCGGTCCTTTCGGTTCTTCTCTTCGTATATTTCATTGTCAGGATTTTCTTCGACCTGTTCATGTGTATCATTCTATTCTTGCCATAACTTGCATCTAAATGCCTGCTCACAAAGCTCTAGTTCTCGTGTTAGGTCCTCGATGTTCGGTATTCGTCAACAAGGTCAATAAATGAGTAACCTACTAATGCACCGCTACCCCCCAACAAACCACCAAGCAGGATTGAAAGTGAAACGATGAACCGACCGAAACCAGGCGCCCCAATTAATGCTGCAAAGAATTCAGCAATTATGTATCCTTGGAAGAACTGAACCAGCACTACAAACAAGATCGACCAGGCTGTGGCTACACCCAGAAATCCAGCAATGAAGGCATGAACATGTCGTTTAACATAGAAGCAACCCAATGCCCCCGCAAGGATCATAAGCGCCCATTGACCAAGGAGTTGAAAACCCAATGCAACAAATGTTGTGATTAGATAGGAATGACCTATTCCCGTTTCATGCATGTATTTCTCATACCAATTTCTGCTCAATCTTCTGAATCTCCCATCATCGAACAATTTGATTGAACAGACATAAACATGATTTTTATATTGAAAAAAGTAGTGAGTGGTTGGTGCTTGAGTCTGTGAACAAAAGGTCAATTCTGATCATCTTGGTTACATTTATGTTTATTATACCAATGGCGGATGCCAGAGTGCAAGACTCAGTCCTAATACTATCAACAATCGCAATTCATGATACTGTGATTAATGCATACTCATGGGAATCAGTTCCTGTACAATGTTATGCCGGTGACACTCTTTCAGGAGAGTTTATGATAACACATAATGGGGAACTCTTCCCTGGTGACCAGACGGAATATGATAACTGGCTTCGTGGTGGGATTGACTTCTTTATCTTTGATGAAGAGAACTATAGCTC
>JBHLOX010000018.1:0-30578 GCA_048940045.1 Promethearchaeota archaeon | reverse complement strand
AGCAATTGCACTGCATATCAAAGGAGAATGCAAGATGCGTATTGAGGAATATGAGTTCGAGGAGGAGAAAACGCTTGGCAATCTAGCGGATCTTCTTGTCGAAATAGCAGAACAGATTCGTGCTGGAGAGAAACTTCAACTACCGATGCCAACCTTGAAAGAAGGAGTGATTGAGATTCCTTTGGGCGAACCTGTTGAAACAGGAATTGAGGTTACAATTCGACGTCACTTCATCCATGTAGATTTAGCGCTAGCATGGAGAAGAAGTAAAGCGGAGGATGCCTAGAAAATGGCCTCTGAGTTTTTGGATCGAACAACGATCCTCAACCAACTTGAGGCTATTCTCACTATCCAAGAACAGATAGCGGAGTATATCCACAAACGACTTTGTGTCACCTGTGATTCTGTGATGGATGAGAGTTGGGAAGCAAAGCGAAAGGATGCATTCAAGTTCATAAGAGGACTGATTGATAAATACGCATTCTCCAAGAAACTCCCACGAAATGAGTTAGGGATTATGGCTGGATCAATAATCTCATATCTGCTAAATATACAGCACACGTTCCTTCGAGTACTAATTAGAATAGATATGCTGCAAGAAGACACCTTCAATGAAATTTTCTTGGATTCGATGACCACAATTTCTGCGAGAGTGCATGAGATGATGACTGCACTGAAATTGATGTTGGGTCAGAGAGTGTCAAATGCACCAGAATCTGAAGAAACTCTTGAATTAATCATCAAGTTAGAGCGGCAAATTGATGAGGACAATATTGTAATCTGTCGCCAGATTTCTGTGGCTACAGGAGGGGATAGTGATTTCCCATGCTATATGATGCGTAAAATTGTCGCAGATCTTGAACACATCTCTGACTATGCGAAAGAATGCGCTGAAATAGTTGCGGAGATTTGATTTTCATTGATGCAGGATGGAGAGCTATCAACATCAATTCTTGTTTTGATAGCTATTATTCTAATCCTTGGTGTGGCGATTGCAAAGATCGCTGAAAGGTATCGAGTACCCCATCCTATACCCCTGGTGTTGACTGGACTTCTCCTCGGGCGTATTCTCCTAATCCTCAATCCTGGAGCAACATTGGTTCAGATAGCGGGTTTCGATTTCATTGCACAGCTTACTCTTGCAGCAGTCCTATTCTACGCTGGACTAACACTGAACCTCAGAGATCTTAGATTGTCTATCGAGAATGTGCTACTACTCGCAACTGTAGGAGTTCTCGCTACAGCCCTGATTGGGGGATTTACGATTCAAGCTTCTACAGCAGCTCTTGGTGTGTCTGTCGGAATAGCAGCGTTCCTAATCGGCGCTATTTTGGCACCAACTGATCCAGCTGCGTTGTTCTCTGTTTTGGAATCTGGTGGAGTTAGAGTGAAGCGAAAGCTCTTCTCGATATTGGAAGGAGAGGCTGTGTTCAATGATGCAACCTCAGTAATTCTAGTAATTCTTGTTTTTGAGCCGATTGTCATTGCATCACTAGCAAACATTACTGAAGGCATCAATTGGGGCTTTATTGTAGCAGAGTTTCTAGCAAGCATGGGACTTGGAGTTGTCGTTGGATATATTGTTGCTAGAATTATTGGATGGTTGATTCCAAGAGCGGGAGATGATACGAATGTCACAATTCTCACAGCCACAACTCCATTCTTCGCCTATGGAATCGGAGAACTATTCACTATATTCTATATCCATCCAGGTGCATTAGCTGCAGTTTTTGCAGGGCTCTTCATGGCCAATGCGAGAAGGTATGGAATTGAGCCCTTACCTCAACGTTCAATGAGAGGAGTGATGAAGAACGTTTCATTCTTCTTCGAAATTGTCGTGTTTATTCTACTAGGTTATACTCTTAGTGTTCCGCTTGTCGAAGGCGATCCTGCAACTGAACCCGTTGCATTCTTATTTGCTAATCCAGGTATTCTCGGCATTGGTCTCATAACCGCAGTGCTAGTCATCTTTGTTGCTAGACCTGCTTCAGTCTTTATTGTGACAGCTAGAGATAGGTCATTAGGGTTCAAAGAACGGTTCTTCCTGAGCTGGGCAGGAGTGAAGGGTGTTGCAAGTGCAGCTTTGGCAGCTATTGCGGTGACTGTCATAATTCATTTCTCAACAGAATCAGTATTTGTTGATGCCATCAAATCAGTAGTTCCTACAATCTATGCCATCGTTTTCATTGTGCTTTTCGTTAGCCTTGTCGTTCAGGGAATGACAACGTCTTTCTTGGCGAATTTTCTAGGACTCACTGAGAAGCAGGATCGCGCCAGGGAAATCACTGTACATCGAGATGCCACTAGGCAAGCCCTTCTTCATCTAGTGGATCAGTATACAGAGGGGAAGGTCGACTCTGCTATGTATTCTCGTTTGAAAGCTGAACTCGAAGAGGAAATCTTCACTCTTGAGGATGAGCTTCGAAGAGTTCTTTCTGAGAGGAAAGCAAGGATACAAGAGCTAGGCTTCCGTGAAGAGATCTATAAAACAAAGCTCAATTATTACGAGAAACAATTCGAGCTTGATGAAATCTCGGAAAGTACATACCAAGAGTTGAAAGCTGAGTTAGAGGCTGAGATTGAAGAAATCACCAATAGAATAAGAATGCAACAGCAATCTATTCCGGTGGATGATGATGACAAATAGTCCTTGAGACGTACTGGAACATTTTTCAATACGAAACTAATTGGGCGAACGGAGAGGCAGAAAGTGACCGAAAAGAGAACTGAGCTACCAAGTGAATTCATCGATTATGAGGGATGTCTTGTTAGTCTTGGTTCGAATGCAGAAGGGCTCATGAATGACGAGGCGCAGAAACGACTTGTGGATTTTGGACCGAATAGTCTTGCTGTTCAAAAAGGCATCAGTCCTCTTATTATGTTTCTAAGACAGTTTAAATCCCCACTTGTCTATGTTCTCATTCTGGCTGCCGTGATATCCCTCATAGGAGGTCATGCTGAAGATACAGTAGTGATTGCAGTTATTCTTGTGATTAATTCAATAATTGGTTTCACCCAAGAGTGGAGAGCAGAAAAAACAATCGAGTCAGTCAAGAAATTAATCGAAGAGAAATCAATAGTCATCAGAGAGGGAGAGGAACTAGAGATACCCTCCTTTGAAATCGTTCCAGGCGACATTCTGCTTCTCAGAGCCGGAGAGCGAGTACCAGCTGATGCTCGAGTTATCTTTGAGAGAAACCTGCACGTCGATGAGAGTCTTCTGACTGGTGAGAGTGTTCCTCTGAAAAAGGATGTTATTTGCCTTGTCGAAGAACCACATTACTATGAAGAATCCAACAAAGTATTTGCAGGTTCTTTTGTTACGCAAGGCAGAGCGAGGGTTCTCGTAGAGAAGACAGGCAATGATACCGTCCTCGGTGAGATAAACAAAGAATTGCAGGATGTCGAAAAAGAGCCCACCTCAGTCGAGTTACGTCTTAGACGTCTGAGTCTGTTCTTTCTTGGTCTTGCTTTTATTTTCCTCATATCTACCTTGTTGCTAGGAGCATATAGAGAAATTGAAACATTCGAACTGATTCTTTTCTCACTCTCTGCTTTGGTGTCTGCAATTCCTGAAGGACTCATAGCTGTCATCACTATTGTTCTCTCTGTGGGAGTGTATAGACTCTCTCGAAAGAATGTCATTGTTAGAAATCTTAGCGTAGTTGAAACTCTCGGACTCGTGAACGTGATTTGCTCTGACAAGACTGGGACTCTTACACGGAATCAGATGATGGTTAGAAGGATTTTTACACCTCACCATTTCTATGAGGTAGGTGGAGTGGGGTTTGATGTTGAGAGTGGTGGAATATTTCTTGAAGGATGTGGACCAGTCGGATGCCTCCGGTCTGAAGTGCTCCATGAAAAAATTGATTTAGACTCTGAATTGGGCAAGAAAATCGATAGAGAACATCTTCAACAGTTCCCTGATCTTGAGATGCTTTTAACATACATGTCAATCTGCAATGATTCGGAGTTGTATATGGAATGCCTGGATAAACAAGACCCAGTTGCAAAGTGTACGGGTAAGAATCGTGTCTGGAAGATTCGGGGTTCGCCAACCGAAGCTGCATTGATTGTAGCTTTGGAGAAAATAGGTCTGCACAAATACGTATTGAATGAATCGTGGCCAAGGACAGCGGAGATCCCTTTCACTAGTGATAGGAAGTATATGGCGACTCTTCACAGGCCAAGTCAGAGTATGCAGACTGAACATCCATCCTCGTTTCGGGGTGATGGAAATCTACTTGTAATTAAGGGTGCTCCAGAGAGAGTTGAAGAATTCCTGAAGTCCCCCTCAGGCACAGAGGATGTTGTACGCGAGTTCGCGTCACAAGGTCTACGGGTTTTAGCATGTGCTATTAAGCATGTACCAACTGACCAACTACAAGTTACCACTGATGATCTCAAGGATCTTGAGTTTATTGGATTGTGTGGGATTAATGATCCTCCTAGGGAGGGCGTTTCTGATTACATCGAAAAATGCGAGAGAGCTGGCATCAATGTCATTATGATTACCGGTGACAATGAATTGACTGCTAAAGCAATAGGACAAGAAGTTGGTATCTTCAAACCAGAAGAAGGAGATGTAGGTCTCTCTGGAGATGATATTGATGTCATGGAAGACGAGGAGCTTGAGGTTGCACTTGAGAATCGTGCAACTATTTTGTCGCGTACAAGTCCAATCCATAAACTCAGAGTCGTGAAAGCACTTCAGAAGCAGGACAAGATTGTCAGTATGACGGGGGATGGAGTGAATGATAGCCCTGCATTACGTCAAGCAAATGTTGGAATTGCAATGGGGATTACAGGAACTGATATCGCAAAAGAAGCCTCAGATATAGTTCTTCAAGATGAGAAATTCGAATCTGTGGTTGATGGCATCGATGAAGGAAGACATATTCTAAACACATTTCGTCGTGTTGTACTGTTTCTCACATCGACAAACTTTGCCGAGAGTTTTGTCATCCTAGCTACATTACTCTTCTTCGTGAATCCAGTACTCCTATTACCACTTCAGATTCTATGGGTCAATCTTGTGACTGATGGAATGTTGGATATTGCAGTATCACTTGAACCCAAAGAACAGGGGTTACTTGATCAACCTCCGACATCTAAGAAAGAACGGATTCTCTCAAGACAGACTTTGATAAGAGCTTTGTTCTATGGAGCTATTATGGCAGCAATCGTTATGACTGTCTACTTCATTTATTTTGGCCAGGACGCTAAGCTGAGAACTATGCTCTTTGTGACTTTGATTGTGACTCAGTGGTTTAGTGCGCAAAATTGTAGATCTCCAACAAGATCAGCATTTGAAATGGGGCTACTTAAGAACAGGGTCTTACTAGTCGTCTATCTGGTAGATATTATCTTAGTGAGTCTTCTATTTCTGATTCCACCACTTGGAGCCCTGTTTGAGCTCAGCTATGTTGCTCCTCTAGAGTGGCTTCTAGTCCTAGGGTTGTCATCAATTGTCTTCATTGTTGAGGAGATAAGAAAGAGAATTGCTAAACGACTGCAATAGTTAGCAGCACAAAACCCTCAGGTCGTTTCTTAGGGTCTACAGCTGAATCTTCTTGTATGCATCGGGTATCCTGATTCCAGTCTTACCTGCGAAGACATCTCTTAAGAGCTCAACATGCTCGTCTAAGTCTTTGAGTAGTTTATCTCTCGCATGTTGCTCGATGTTTGGTTCGATGCCCCAGATTGTTAGGTAATTACTTACAACCCCAATCTCGATTGCTCCTTCCTCAAAGTCGCGGAAGATGGTGAGTTTCACTAGAAATTCAGACTCGTACATATTCAGAACTTCGCGTACGCTAATCATGATCAAATCCAAGAATCCAACTAGGTCTTCAAGCTCTGGTGATTCCTGAAGATTACCTCGCATGGTTTCTGTAAGAGTCTGAATCTTTGAGGATGTGTGACGAAGATTCTCAAACATATGCATGAGTTTTGTGAATTCTCTGATAGAAGTTTCAAGTGCCGGTACAAGTTTGTCATAGAGATTGACAAGTAGAATACCCTTGGCATTCTCGCGGATGTTCTGAAAACTATCAAGCTTACCTAGTGGTCCATCTAAATGCTCAATTTGCATGATGGTGTTTGTCACTGCCTGGATGGCCTTCACAGACTTCCTCTGTATGTTCGCCCATTTCTCAACAAAGGTGTCAAGCCCCTCGCGGAGGTCATCAAGTGTATCCAGGTAATATGCCATCTTATTCCAAGTGTTCCTTCTTTCTATGACATATAAGACATTCTGCGGGGGCACAAATTGAAGGAATGTCGGAAATCGAGCATTGGTTTCTCAACGTTCTCAATCATTAAGGTCAGACAAGCTTCAGTAGGTCAGACCGTGTGATGATTCCTTGTATACGCCCTTGGTTTTGGACAAGAACTGCTTGGTACTTTTCGAAAAGTGGAATTATGACATCAATTGAGGTGTTCCCATCAACCGTGACTACACTACTGGGACTCATAATAGCTTGCACTGAAATCTCATGGAGGTCATGTTGCAGGTTTTGGATGATGTCCCACTCAGTGATGATTCCCACTAAATGAGTGCCACGCATGACCGGAAGTTGCGAGTAGTTGTTCTCCTGCATCAAGGATACTGCTGTTGAAACAACATCGCGAGCATCAATAGTGATTGGGTCTGTCGTCATAATCTCAGAGCAAATCTTTCCTGTGTCGCTGGTTAGAACCTCAACTATCTTCTTAACGAGTGAGAGCTTCGGATCAAGGGACCCTCGTTCTAGCCTTGCTATGTAAGATTGTGAAATCCCAATCTTCAATGCGAGTTCAGCTTGAGTCATGCCTTTTCGTCGTCTGAGTTTCTTAATGTCAGCAGATGTGAGAATCATATGTATGATATTCCTATTTGTAATATGAATCTATGTTTATGATTACCATATAGCATATTTTCGTTACTCAGCACAACCCTTTTATATTGACACCTTTGCGCCGAGCGGAAAAGACGAGTTGATTTACAATGAATTTGAAAGTAACGCGTGGAGCAGGTCCTTCTGTTGACAAGCTCCCGGTGGAGATTGTGGAGCGAAAAGGCAAGGGCCATCCTGACACCCTCTGCGATAAAGCCGCGGAGGAACTATCAGTTCGCTTAAGCGAATATTACATGGAAATTTTTGGTCAGGTTCAACATCATAACGTTGACAAGGTTCTTCTTGTGGGAGGACAGTCCAATTCTAGGTTTGGTGGCGGAGATGTCATCGAGCCGATTTATATTCTTATGAGTGGTAGAGCTGTAGATATCGTCGGCAAGGACTATAGTAGACAAGTGCCGGTTGGTAAGTTCGCAGTCGAGCACACGAGACATTGGTTGAGCAAGGACCTTCCTAACCTCGACGTGAATTCTGATGTCATAATCGATTACAAGATACGAGCTGGTAGTACTGATCTTGTTGGTAACTTTGATTTGGAAACAGGTGTCCCGCGAGCTAATGACACAAGCTTTGGTGTTGGTTATGCACCACTCTCACCCACTGAATTAATCACTCTAGAATCAGAGCAACTCCTGAACAGTGCAAAAGTGAAGAAGGAGTGGCCTCAGATTGGTGAGGATATCAAAATCATGGGGACCCGGATGGATGATAAGATACACCTGCAGGTTGCTGCAGCTATCATCTCCAGCAAGACAAAGGACAAGGATGAATATGCCAATGTCATGGAGGGAATCAGAAACCTTGTTCAAGACCTTGCTGTCAAAATCACTGATATGGAAACTGAAGTAAGTGTCAACACTGCAGATAGTCCAGAAGATGATCTCTTCTATTTGACAGTCACGGGTACTTCAGCTGAACACGGTGACGATGGGCAGGTTGGAAGAGGTAACCGTGCAAACGGTCTCATTACACCCTACAGACCAATGACCCTTGAAGCTGCTGCTGGAAAGAATCCGGTGTCACATGTTGGGAAGACCTACAATGTGGCAGCCAGAGAAATAGTGGAAAGAGTTCACAAGGAACACCCAGACCTGTCACAGGTCTACTGCTACCTAGTGAGTCAGATTGGTGCACCTATTACTGAACCTAAAGCCATCAATGTTGAACTCTATGGAGAATGTGACATTGATAAGGTGAAGGCTTCTGCAGAATCAATCGTAGAAGAAGTCATTGGCAAGCTCCCACGAGTCTGGGAAGGTTTTGTCAAAAGACAATATCAACTGTGGTAGAAAATTCGTTCAAACAAAAACGAGTAGGGCAGCATCAATCTGCCCTACACGGTTCTTTCTTTCATTTACCATCTAGCCCAAGGGACTTCATGAACGCTTCAGTGTTCATCTCTCTACCTAGGAAGCTCTTTACCATATCATCAGGGTCCAGACTTCCACCAGGAGCCAAGATTTTCTGACGATATTCAGTTCCAGTCTTGGAGTCCATGAAACCATTTTTTTCGAACTTGGTGAAGATGTCTTCCGCATAGACCTGAGACCATGTGTAGCTATAGTAGCCCGCTGTGTAGTTGGGATTCATGAGGTGATCAAACCCTGCTTCAAAACAGGATTCATCTGGAAGATTATAATTAGTGACCTCATTGAATATCTTCTTGAAAACAACATTTGGATCCTCAACTTCTTTGGAGTGATAGACCATGTCTATCAAAGAGTACGCAACCTGGCGAAGTTGTAGTGTTCCAATGTTAAGCAGCTTCGCATCAATCATTCGCTTGAGTAGGTCAGATGGTAGCTTCTTGTTGGGATTCTTATAGTGACCTGAAAGTTCTGAGAGAACCTGTTCCTTCCATGCCCAGTTCTGAAACATCATTGACGGAGTTTCTATGAAATCAGGAAGGATTCCACTCAGTCCAAATCTTGCATACTTAGATTGATTACTTATGACATGCATCAGGTGTCCAAACTCATGGAAGAAGGTTTCAACTTCCTGATGATTAAGCAATGATGGTTTATCTGCCGTAGGTTTCTCATAGTTAGACACCATAGCACAGATTGGGAGGAGTTCCTTTCCATCTACTATTCGTCTGTCCATAAAGTCAAACACTGCATAGTGCTTGAATTTTCCCTCTCGAGGATATAGGTCTAGATAGAAAACGCCAAGGGTCTTGCCATTTGTCTTATCAATTACTTCATACTGTTGCACATCTTCATGCCAGACATTGAGCTCCTCTGGTTCTTTAAACTCAAGGTTCAGTACAGTTTGATAGACATTAAGTACTCCCATAATGACAGATGCCATTGGGAAATACTCCTTGACAACATTTTGGTCAACTGCGTATTTCTCTCTCATTAACATCTCATGATAGTAAAACAGATCCCACACCTCGATCTTTGCATCCTCAAGTGGTATATTCTGTTCCCTTGCTTTCATCTCTCTGAGTACAAGAGTTTCTTTGTCACTAAGTGGGGTGAGTTTCTCCTTTAGCTCATCCATGAAATCAAGAACACGTTTTGGAGTCTTTGCCATCTTTCTTGTTAGAACATATTCCGCAAAATTCGAGAATCCCAATAGTTTTGCTTGTCTGTCTCTAAGAGCGAGTGCATCAGCAAGTTTCTCTGTGTTTTCCTTACCACCCCGTTGTAAGAATGCAATCTGCATCTTCTTTCGAGTTTCGGGATTTTTAGCATAGGTTCTCACAGGAATGAAGATTGGATAGTCAAGTGGACAAAGATACTTGTCCCCCTCCTTTTCTAGAGTTTCATAGACTGAGGGTGGTACACCTTCAAGTTCTTCTTCTGTGAAGGCTACAGTTGTTGTGATTTCATTCAATATTCTTCGAAATTCTGCTTGCAAAACTGTGAGATTGTTTGCGATCTCGAGAAATTCCTTTCTCTTCTCATCATCAAGAGCAGCACCCCTGTGTCTGAACTCCTTAAGAGTATCATCGAGCAGAGTCCTTTCTTCTGGCTCTAGAGAGTTCATTTCTGCTTCTAGATTGGTAAGTACTTCATAGAGATCTTTTCTACCCCATATCTCATTTACAAATTTACGAGCATCCTTCTCAATCTCTTCTGCCATGTCTCGTTGATCTTTGTTAACAGATACATCCTTGATGAAAATGAAGTAACCCAGTTGGTCCTCTACTGAACCCAATACCTCTTCGAAATCAGTGAGGGTTTGTAGATTCACTTCATTTGGAGGGGTCTTCGCAATTTCATCAAGTTTCTCTTTCATCTTTTTCATTTCTTCATCCGCAATAGACCGCATTTTTTCTGGATCAATTGTCCAGTCAGGCTTGCGAATTACACCCTGCTCTGTCATAGTCCTCGAGCAACTATCAATCATATTTAAGGACGGCCTTGTCGGCGATTCTTGAAACCCAAATGATAGGCAAATAGGGTTGTGACATCTTTTTTAAGGACTCAAGTATAGTCCCAAGCAGGTCAACCCCATTAGTGATGCCTAGGGGTTGTAAACATTCAGGAGAATCATTAGCATGGGTAAAGTAACTGACCCAATTGCCAAGAGAATCAGAAAGAAGGCTGCCAAGGATATCAAGGGAGGCTTCTTCGGCAAGATCACTCATTACATCCCCGGCTGGCACGGGTATCAAGAGAAGGAAGAACGACGCGCCGCTGACAAGGTCCTTCGAGAGTTCATGGCAGACCAGCTTCGGCTTGTCAAACAGGATCTTGAGAAGCTGCAGATGATGGCCGTTGACTACAATCTCACAAAGACGTGGGAGACATTCGACAGGATGCTCGCACTCACTGACAAGATTGAGTCAGCTATCAGGTACGCTGATTACGGATACGCCGCATGGGGTTCAAAGGAGAAGATCAATGAGAAAGAGCTCGACCAAGTGTACGAGTTCGATGCAGTCATCATAGACGATATTGGTGCTATCAATGACGTCGTGGAAGAATTCCAAGACGACATGAACCAGGGTAAGTTTGACGAAGCCTGGAACTACACCTATCGTATGTGGACTATCATGCAGCGACTCGAGGAGAAATGGAATCAGCGAGAGGGCTACATGAAAGGCTACCAAGAATAGTCTATTGATTTTATTCCGGAGCGAAAGCTCCGGAATCTTACTTCTTTTGCAATTTTCAAGCAGTTGAATTTGTACTCCAGAGAGAAAGTAAAAAGAATTCATTGATATATTCTGATTTCATTGGCATCAGTCATAAAGACTTCATCACTCGATGTTTATCATTCTAAGGGAAAGGTTGAGACACTTCTTGAACTATACACGCCTCCTGAAACAAGCTGCTAGACTCATTGGTATTGTATTATTCATCTACATCATGTCGGGTATAGATATTCAAAGTATGCTGGGGTCTGTCTTTAGTATTCCACCAATCTATACTCTCACCTTGATTCTCTCAATCTTGCCAATAATGATTCTTAGAGGTGCAAGATGGAAAGTCATTGCAGAAGGGATGGATCTGCGTCTAAGTACAATGCATGCCACAGAAGCATTATGTATGGCTCACCTAGCAGGTCTGGTCATTCCAGGGAGTTTTGGGGATTTAATCAGAATACCGTATATGAAAAACAAAGGAAATCGGGTCGACAAATCAATCATCAGCATCTTGCTAGATGCGATATTGGGATCAGTCATCCCATTCACAATAGGGATATTGGCTCTGGCTTTTATTCTTGAAGTCAATATCTCCATTGAAGTAGTCCTCATTGGATTCATTTGGCTTCTTGGAGGATATCTCTTCTATCGCATTCTGAGGGCCACACTATGGTCGAGATTTATGAAGGCGCGACTCAGAAGATTGATGAAAGAGGGGATACGGGGGAGAGCTTTCTTTACGCTGCGTTCAATGTTCAAGGCTATCGGAGGTAGAAGAATAGCACTTAGTTTGGCTCTGGCCGCAATCCTGTTTGTTTTGAATGTTTCACAGGCATACTTGCTTGCATTCGCCCTGGAAATGACAATTGAATGGACGTATCTTGCTGTAACACTTGGTCTTACCTTATTGATGATGGCAATCCCAGTGACCATTCAGGGATTAGGTATAAGGGAAGGAGTTTTACTATTCATGCTTACACGATTAAGTATAGACCCAACGCGTATCGTTTCGTTCTCTCTCACCTTAATGGCAATCAACATAACACCAGCGATTGCAGGTTTTGTGATATGGATGAGGAATCCCTTTGTTGATATTACTGACCAAGCAATACTTGATGACGATGTAGTCTGGCCATCTTTTCCAGATTTCGTGGAAGGATGAATCAAATCATATTATTCGAACAAACCTGATTTGAAGTCATCTCAAGTCGTTCATTCATATTCTTCAAACCATTCTGGGAATTGAGCTATTGTTTCATCACAGTTCAGGACCTGAACGTTATAACCGGGCGAGTCAGAAATCTCAATCTGCACAAATCTCGCTACTTTTCCTCGTTCTTCATCACGAAGCAGCTTTTCGATCAGGTGCGACATCCGCATATCAGTCATGAACTCAAGTGGGTCATCCTCCATCTCAAGTAAATCCCAAAGATCTTCGAGAAGTATGAATTTAACCTTCCGTTCATAGAAAGGTTTAGAGACCTCATTCAATGTAATTTCCATATTCATCCTATCGAAGGTCAAGGTCCAACTATCAATGATTTCAAAAAGTGATTCTTTCAACTTGCCAATAAACAAGGTGAGTCATATAGGATAAATACTTGGCTACGGTCCAAACCCAAGGTCTCTCAGGGCTCGATGAACCAATTGCACACTTAGGTGATGTTTACAGCTCCCACAGGTGAATGTGTCTGGACCTTGCCATATGACTCCCTTTTTGAAATCGATAGGATAACCACAAAATGGACATTGTATCTGATTGCTTTTCGACGAAGAAAGGAATCTTTGCGTAACAGATTCAAATGAAGGTACTTTTACATCAACCTTCTCAACTTTCTCGGCATGCTTGTTTCTAGTTGCTTTCATTCTTAGTCACCAGTCTTTGAATTAGTCTTCTGATGAGTAACTATAAGCCCTAGCAATATGTGAGGGTTTCATAACAGAAAAGAAAGAGGAAGGAAAAGGAGGAATTCCTCCCTTTCCAAAATTGGTTGAATTTACTGCTCGAACTTCTTTACAATCTTAGTCATCCCATAGATGAACAGGATAATCAGTAGGATTGCCCCTAGGTTAGTAGTTCCAAGTGCAAATAAGCCGGCAAAGAAGTCTATTGATGCTGAGGTTCCTGTTGCGTATCCCCACGGATTGAGGAATGTGTAGGCTGTTGCGTTGTATACAATACCTAGCAGGAAGACAAGCACCATTAGCATGTAGAACACCTTAGCTAGATCACCAAAGAATGCTCCAATCTTCTCTCCCAAGAACATCTTGAAGATGTTAAAGAGACCATAGCACATGAGTATGAATGCGAAAGCAATCATAATGCCGCCACCCATATAGATGAACTGGGGCATGATGTGGTTGGCACTAGTAAGACCAATCATCCCATCCATATTGAAACCTGCATAGAAAGCCACAGCAAGAACCAGGAATAGACCTTTCAGGAAATGGAATAGGTTCCTGATGAGATCCCAGTTCCCAACTCTGTTCTCAATGAAGGGTGCGATGAAGAACAGTAGTCCTGTTAGCAGGACTAGGACTGCTGCAGCAATCTGTGTGGCATCTAGTGCCATCCATATTATTGAATTAAGAATGAGGGATAGGCCTAACATAATCCAGGCTGTATTCTCCTTTTCTATGGCATAGTACATCGGGAATAGAAGTCCGATTACTAGAGTAAAGTAGTAGACCCAAGTCAATCCAACATTAGCAAGTACTGCATCAGACAAATATGTCCAAGGCAAGTAGATCAGGAAGAACAACGCTAATGCTATTGCGCTTAGGTATTGAATTAGAGTCTTGAAATCCATTTGTTCACTCAAGCTCATTTCTCTCCTTGGCCCGAAGGCTCACGCAGTGTTGGCAAAGGGGTTCTAATAGTATAAATCGGTGTTGATTTCGTAAAAAAAAATTCGACAAAAGCCGATTTGATTGCGCGAAATACGCGCTCTGAGCCTAAAATTCTGGTTTATTGGCGCCTTTCACTGATTAGATTCTTGTATCAAGAAACGGACAATTGTCATTACCTGGCTATATCAAGCAAAGAATGTAAGCTGAAATTGATGCATAACCCAGAGCCCAAGAAGGAAGAACATCACCGACATTACAATTGTCAATGCTGATGATATGCGGTCCTTGAAGGCTAACATTGCAACCCAAGCAGAGAGCATTATTCGCGGTGATGCGATACCTGAGATGCCCTCCATACTCAATGTGAACCACATGAATAATACTCCATAAAAACCAAGCTCTACGTCGTCCTTGAGAAGAAGTAGTGTCAATACAAGAAATGGTATTGTGAACATGTACCTTTGAAGCATGAGAAGAATGGTATCGACTCCAGGATTCATTTCCGCGAAGTATCCTTCGAAGAACCATTTAAACTGATGAAGGGGAGTTGTCAAAGAATCGCCAAACCAAGCATGAGCTTCAAATGCAGCAAAGAAATGTCCCGTCAGGGATTGGAAATAAAGAAACAAAACCATCAGACAAACACCTGGGATGAGGAACCATAAAATTCTGAGGTCGAACGCTTTCAGAAGTGACTTCTCTTCCCTGTATCGATCGATAAGATTTGAGAGGATTATGAGCCCATACACTAGTACCAGTAGTAGAGAGATATACCGTGTGAGGATTGAAAATGTCATGAAAATTGAACAGAGAAAATACTGCTTCTTCTTGAAAAAGTACCAAGATGCAGATGCAAAGAACAGGTAAGGAGCTTCAGAATAGGCTAGGGTACCATATGTAAAATATGTAGGCAATAATCCAAAGGCTATTGTAATCAGACATGACAGTTCATAGTCCATATACAATCTCGCTACTTTATAGAACGAGATTATTGAGAGGAAGTAGAATGTGTTAGAAACAATCACTCCTGCAAGATAGAGGTTACCCACAGCCTGTCCAACTACTGCTATCATCCATGGATAAAATGGAGCAAATGCATAGAGAAGAGGGATTTCTTCTCCAGATGGATACCCGTTACGAGCAATCTCAATAAAGTGCTGTGAGTCCCATCTGTTGGCAAGTCCTAGTATAATTTCAGGTGTTCCAGCAATATCGTTAGCATCGTACGGATCTATGTAAAGCCATGAATTGGGTACAGTTTCGTCTACTATCATCCAATCGAGAAAGAGTATCAGTATAATCTTAGCGACAACAAGTACTATGAAACTTCCCAAGAGGAGGAAAGGTATCCTTGATGATGTAAGCCGGTTGTTTATGCGGTTCCATTGTTTCTCTAGAAACTTAGGTTCATGAGAATCAACTGGTTGTTCGGCATCCTGTGAATTCTCACGACCTTCATTATCCATTTCCGCGAACCTCAATTACAGGCTGCTTGAATTGCACGAATGACAACCGCCGGTATATATCTGTGCTTGCAATGTTGATCTTTGTCACAGGTTTACACAATGGCTTACTGGGAACGCGAAAAAGGCTTTGGATATCTTAGTTGATTTTCTGTTGTGCTGGAAAGGAAGACTGAATACGCATAAAACATCAGGCAATCATGATTAACATGAGAGCTGTTTTGTTGGGGACTGGTACATCCTATCCTGACCCTAATCGTGTTCAGTCAGGTATCCTCGTCGAGGACGGAGAACATAGAATTCTGCTTGATATTGGTTCTGGAATTCTTCATCGATTAACTCAACTTGAAATTGATTTCAACACAATCGACTCAGTCTTCGTAAGCCATTTCCACATAGACCACTGTGCTGATTTTCTTCCGCTATGTCAAAGTTTGTGGTTATCAGGATACGATAAGACATTGAATCTATATGCTCCACCAACAGTAAGGGATTGGTCCAGAGCAGTCTTTGATATCGCTTTCAAGTATCTCAGAGAGAAAATCCTGATCGAAACTACTGAACTCGATGAGAATCATGTGGTTCCTAGAGGGAATCTTACTATTGTTTCTAGTCCAACCTTGCATGGTAACTATGACACACGTGCCTTCAGGGTGGAACATAATGGGAAGAGTCTGACATTCTCCTCTGACACAGCTCCTTGTCGGGACATCATTGATTTAGCAAAAGACACGGATGTTTTGGTACACGAGTGTAACTGGCTTGATGGTCCACATCCTGAAGGTGTCCATACGAGTCCAAGTGAACTAGCAGAAATCGCAGAAAAGATCAATCCATCCCGGTTAGTATTGACTCACCTCCCACCAGAGGTTGTAGCTAACAGAAACAAGATCATTGACATAGTGAATAGAAGAACTGATGCTGAGGTTTCGCTTGGTGAGGACCTCATGGTCATTGATATTTGAATTATGGATATTGAAATCCGGTTCTTTTTGGCCCATACATTCGCTTGATATTGGCTATACCAAATACTCCACCCAGAATAAATAGAGGCGACCAAGGAGTTAGTTCTGCGAACTCGGGCCATATTGGAGGAGGCAAACCACTCATAATCGCAATACCATTGACAGCAAGAATCGTGAAGAAGATTATCGAGTAGCAGAGATTAACCACAGCCGCTTTTCTAGCGAAAGGAAGCTCATATGTTGTCACAATATGATAAGTGTCGCGAATAAGAATGATCACAAAAAGCATTGTGAATGCAATTAGTGCTGGATAGCTTAGCAGCCAGAATAGGATGTAACCAACAAGAACAAGACCTGTATAAACTGCATATGTGCCAAGGGGATTGAATGGTCGTGACCTGGGAATTGTGGATTTCTCTGGTTTTTGCTCAGGCATTTCCTCATTCATCAGGACTCACACACAAGAATTTCATGAGTCGCATATAATTAAGCGCTTGGGAGCAAAAGATTGCTTCAAGAATTTGCCATGTCAACGTTTAAAACATATGAGAACTCTATCCATCCTAGAACTCGATACAACATTACGAGTCGATGAATCATGGCCGACGCGATAGAGTGGACTAACGCCAGTCCTGATCACATTGTTTGGCGTTATCCAGATAATAGGATTAGATGGGGTTCGCAGCTGATTGTTATGGAAAACCAGGCCGCTATCTTCTATAGGGATGGCAAGGCTTTGGATACTTTCCTTGCTGGCCGTCATAAGTTGACCACAAGCAGTATGCCTGGTCTTGTAGGGTGGTTACAGAAGAAAGTCAAGGGCGATGTCTTTGAAGCTACTTGCATCTTCATTTCCCGCTCACAATTCCAAGGAAAATTCGGTGGTCGAGGTCAGACCAGTGATTTAGCACCCCTTATGTTCCACGGAAACTTCTGGTTCAGAGTCAAAGAGCCGAAGATCTTCACAAACGAAGTCGTCAGTAATCAGAACGCCTTCTCAACAAAGAAGGTCAACGATTTCTTACGCTCATTCATGAACGAGCAAATCATTGACGAATTCGCACACTATGATCTTCAGGCAGTCTTTACACAGCTTGACGAAACCTCTCTCAAGGTCAAGACCAAGGTTCGCATGAACTTTGAGAGGATTGGTCTAGAGCTAGTGGACTTGAAGTTTGAAGGCATTGACACCACAGAGAAGTACAGAGAGAGACTCTTCTTCATGAAGACTGGTGGAGTCAGTGGACAGCAACTCATGGGCGCCGAAACAATGAAGGATGCCGCGGAGTCACTTGGTAAGAGTCCCGGTGCCGGATTCGGCGCAGGAATGGGCTTCATGGGAGCCATGGGCCAACAGATGCAGGGCGGACAACAAGGTCCAGCTGGAACTCCAGCAGGCGCTAAGTTCTGCGCCAATTGCGGCACTGCTCTGGAAGGCGCAAAGTTCTGTCCGAACTGTGGTTCTAAAGTAGGATAGTAAAATTGGAAAGGGTGGACCGATTGGGTCCCCCCTAGTATCTTTTTCTGAATTTCATTAGCGCTAAAGCCGTTCTTGTTATATGTATCTATACAGATTAGATTGCATACACGAGGACGGTAAGATAGAGAAGTGCGGTGATATGCGTCAAGACTATAGATATCAAGTGGTGAATGATGAATCCATGGAGTCAGCTAAGTCTATCAAGAAGGGAACAGGTTCCTACTACACTCCAAGACCCCTCGCAAACCTGATATCGCACGATGCTCTATTCAGATGGCTGTCAGAGAGAGCCGCCACTACAATCAAGAATGAACAAGACCTAAAGAAGTTGAAGTCAAAAACAAAAATCAACTTACTTGAAAAAATCAAGCACGTGACTATACTTGATCCCGCAGTTGGTGAAGGAGCGTTTCTCATTGCAGCCGCAGATTTGCTCAGGAATATTCGAATCCACCTTGGTGACAAGGAAACTGAAAGTAGAATAAAACGATCAATTGTAGAAGATTGCTTATTCGGCGTCGACTTGGCTCAATATGCAACCAACTCTTGCAAGAAGCTACTCAGTGAGTGGGTCAGTGGAAGAGAAACAACGAATACCAAAATGAACATTCTTTATGGAAACAGCCTTGTTGGCTATGTGAAGGTGCCATTAGACAATGATGCTCAAACGATAGATGGCCTCATATTTGACATCTATCCGAAATCTAGTCAAAGCAACCAAGAAAAGCTAAGGAAAAAACTTGAAGCAGTAAAACCTCTCCACTGGAGCTTGGAATTTCCAAAAGTATTCCTTAGCAGGAATCCAGGGTTTGATATTGTACTTGGCAATCCACCTTATGGTAGCATTCTTGGTGAAGTCGAGAGACGATTCATTTCCAAGAAATATCCTCAAAATGTTGGTGGGGGGAGAAATGGCTCATGGAACAGTGCTGCGCATTTCCTTGTCAGAACGTCATCGTTGATGAAGAATGGGGGTCAACTCGGATTCCTTGTTCCAAATAGCTTCCTAAGAGTAAAGCAGTTTTCCAAGACAAGAGAGTTTCTTCTGAACTCTTCAAAGCTCTGGAAAATTGTTGATGAGGGCAGTCCATTTGATGATGTAACCCTTGAGATGGTGAGTCTATTTTGTGAACAGGTCCAAGCTGAAGGCGAGTACGAGATTGAGGTTGAATCAAGAAGATATGGTCTCGAACAGGCAAACACTGTGTCTTCGAGGGTTTTCAGAGAAAGTAGGATTTTCCCCATCTATCATGATCAAATCTTAGCCAAGATTCTCCAGAGAGGGCAAAAACACCTTCTTCTAGCAGGAAGGGGGCGAGATATCCCAAAAGAACATGTGAGGATGAAACAGTCTCCAAAGTTCAAGACGCCCTACATAACTAGCGGAAGGAGTGTCAAGAGATATAGCTTGAATAGTAAACATGTCTTCTATACTGATGATTGGTTCCTGCAGGACTCAGGGCTTAGAGATTCTTTTGAAAATGAATACCTTGTTGCAACAAAGAACTATAGGTATCCCCGATGCATATTGAAACCTCGGGGGACAATCCATGGGGGCGGCATTGTCAAAATCACACCTCTCTATGAAAATGCGGACCTCCGTGTTCTTGGACTAATTCTGAATTCGAAACTTGTTAGGCAAATATCCATCCGATACCTAACAAACTACTCTCAACTAACCTGTTGTTTGAACACAGGAATCATGGAAGAGCTTCCTATTGTACTCCCGAAACAACCTCGGATATATGGAGAACTCTTTGATCTTTTCAGTCGTCTTTATGCAAGTGAGGAGGAAACCTCTGGTAGTGTTTATATTCCACCCCTTGAAAGACTCGCAGATGCACTCATTTATTCTCTATATTTTGGAGATGACAGTCTTGAACAGCGGGTGAATAGATGTGTAACAGATCTTACTTCACTTACTGAAGACCAAGAAATCGTTGAATTGGTCAAAGGTGTCTTCAATGAGCCTTCCGTTATTCACCTAGAGAAACTAGGTGTTTTTCCCGCAACAAGGAAGCTTCGCAGATACTGATGCTTAAATACATGAACACATGCAAGCATCAGGACCAAGAATGGACGAAGACATCTCTAATCCCGAGGATATGGCTGAAGACCTCATCGACTCGATTGACGAAGGTGCTGATGATGGCGAGGTTGATGATGGTCTTACTAAGAAGGAGAGAGAGATTGAAGTCAGCAGGGAATATGAACGTCAAAAAAAAGCACAGGAACTGAGGAAGCAGCTGAGAAAGCGACAGTTGGGTATGCTAACTTATCGATGGCCTGCCGTTATCCTAATACTAGGGGGACTTTTGGCAATCTGTACTCAATTCCTGCAAGTAATGGTCCGTGAACCTGGTGTTCCTCCAGAGGTTGGTTTTAACACATTTATTGATGCATTTATTCAGTGGGGCGGAATACTCTATTTATTCCCCACTATATCTGGAGCATTCATGATTGTGTTGAGCTTTTTCTCCTATCGAAATCCTAGAGCAACATGGCTCGCTTTCATCCCAGCGGCTCTGCTAGCAATGGCTGGAGGAACGGTGTACTTCCTTGTCACGTTCGCTGTGACAGCTGATCCAAGTCTAGAGGGATTGATTTATGCATCACCAACTCCGCTTTCCATGATAATTGCTGGAGTAATTGCTCTTCTTGCTATAGCAATGAGGGAGAAAGAGGACTAATCAGTTAGAAATTCATCAAGTCTACCTTGTTCTTCCAACTCGGACATCCAATCTATACGAGTTGGTGAGGGTTCGCTCTTCATCAACGATTCGATCAACTCGACAGTCTGAGGCGCATTTAGCTCAGTTGTGTCAACTTCGTAAACCTTAGCTTCGCCAAATGCATCTAGAGCATCCATTTGGCATACCCCCATAACCTCAGCTTCTACATTTTCTGCAACCTTCTCTGTTGAATAATCTCGGCTGGATAATCGATCTTTGAGTTTGTCTGGATGTGTTCTGAGAATGAATGCCCATTGAACTGTTGAGGAGGGTACAAGATCAATATAATGTCCCTCAATGACCATCCTCTTACTTTTGTCCTTAGTCAAATCGATAAGTGCATCCACAAGACAATCTTCATTGATGATTCCTGTTTTACGTACCTTGTCTTCTGCGGTGATACATCCTGCCTCATCTGCAAGTTCTCCAAGTGAAATCACTTCAATACTCAACTTACTCCCTAGTATCTTTGCGACCATCGTCTTTCCAGTCCCAGGTGAGCCACCAACAAGTATGATTGACATGTCGTTTGTTCAAACCATCTTCAAGATAAGCTTTGAGAAAACAACAACAAATCTGCGTGCATAAGGGATAAAAGATGAATGAAAATCGATTATCCAACTATGAATGAACCTTTCACAATTCGCCAATTTCAACCGGATGATATCAATATGGTAGTTTCAATCAACAAGAGATGTCTACCAGAAAACTATCCAGACCCATTCTTCATGGGGCTCTACTACCACGCACCGAAGGCTTTCTTTGTCGCAGAACATGAAGGTGAAATTGTTGGGTACATAATGTGCCGAATTGAGAGAGGGATTTCTGGGTTTGGACGTATGCCTGTGAAGAAGGGACACATCGTTTCTGTCGCTGTTATTCATGCTCTAAGAAACAAAGGAGTTGGAACAGCCCTCATTAATGCTGGAATGAAAGGAATGGTGGACTACGGAGCAAACGAGTTCTATCTTGAAGTGAGAAAGACGAACGAGGCTGCAATTGGAGTTTACGAAAAACTGGGGTACAGTGTTCGTCGAGTGTTAAGAGGATATTATCGAGATGGCGAAGATGCTTATCTGATGATCAAGAAGAGTGAAGGCATCAATGAGGATGGAGTGCTAGATGAGTGACCAGATCAAGGTCCCGCTTATTCCAGACTGCTCTGCCTGTATTGCGAATAGTCTGAAGACTCTAATTCCACTTCTTGCCAAAGATGAAGAAGAGCAGAACAAGCTCTTCTCGTATGCATTCAGGCGTATATCCGAGGGATACAAGAACAACCAGCCTCCAATTCTCTTGTCAATTCAGCTCTATCAAGAGTTGTATAAGATGGGTGGCGTAGAAGACCCCTACGTAGATATCAAAAAGCTAAGCACCGAATCCGCCCTGAAAGCTCTACCTCTAATCGAGAAGAAAATCAAGCCTTTCAAAGGATATTCAAAACTTAAAGCATGTCTTGCGGCGTCTATTGCAGGAAATGTCATTGATTACAACACCGCGGAACACCAACCAGACTTAGGAGCTCTGGTTGAAGTGTTCGACACAATACTCGCAGAGGGATTCGCCATCGATGACTCTGAACTCTTGTGGAGGTCTCTCAACGATCAAAAAGGCAAACTCCTCTATATAGGCGATAATGCAGGAGAGGTCATTTTTGACATTCCATTTCTTCGGCTTTTGAAGGATTTGGGATGGGAAACGACATTCGTCGTTAAAGGACATGCGATGATTAATGATGCTACTGAGGAAGATATCCGCGGGACTGAGATTGAAGAGCTTGCGACAGTCGTCAGCAGTGGTGCCTGGGCTCATGGTGTACCTATAGAATATGTAAGTAAAGAATTCCTTCAACTTATGTCTGAGAGCGATGTTGTGATTTCGAAAGGGCAAGCAAATATTGAAACCGTACCTGCAATCCAAAGAGAAACCGGTGTGGAAACCTACTACATCACTAAAGCTAAGTGTTCACACATCTCTCAGGTAATAGGGGCCAAAAAAGGAGACAATGTTGTTTTACGAAGACCGAAAATCACTGCTTGAAAGTAACGTTTTTAAACTAAAAGTTACGCGAAGCGCATGTACAGTTTTCTTGAACTGGTCAAAATCAGTCAGTATTATGTTAACTGACAGTCGGACCAGGAAATGGAGGAACTAATTGATGAGTCAACAGGTACCGGTGATAGTTCTTAAAGAAGACACCGAGAGAACGCGTGGCCGTGACGCTCAGAGAAATAACATCATGGCCGCTATCGTGATTGCCGAGGCTGTAAAGTCCGCTCTTGGACCTAAGGGGATGGATAAAATGCTCGTTGATAGCTTCGGAGATATTACAGTCAGCAACGATGGAGCAACAATCCTGAAAGAGATGGATGTTGCACATCCTGCTGCCAAGATGGTGATTGAGGTCGCTAAGACCGTGGACTCAGAGGTGGGTGATGGAACAACCACAGCCGCTATTCTGACAGGTGACTTGCTCAAGCAGGCCGAAACCTTACTTGACCAGAAGATCCATCCAACTACTATAATCAGTGGATATCGAAAGGCCACTCAAAAAGCGTTGGATGTCATTGATCAGGTTGAGGAGAAGGTGGACCCAGAGGATAAGGATTACAAGAAGATCCTCATGGATGTTGCAAAGACCTCTATGTCTAGCAAGTTTGTCGCTGGATCGAGAGATCTATTAGCAAAGATTGTAGTTGATGCTGTTCTATCAATTGCGAAAGACATACCAGAGGATGAAGAACTAGATGTCGACAACATTCCTCGTCAGAAGCAGGAAGGAATGCCAGTCGATAGGACTGAGCTTGTGAAAGGTCTGGTGCTTGACAAAGAGATTGTCCATGCAGGTATGCCAAAGAAGGTTCAGGGAGCCAAGATTGCTCTCATTGAAGCAGCCCTTGAGGTTTCCAAGACCGAATTTGATGCAAAGATCTCGATAACTGATCCAACCTCAATGCAGAGTTTCCTCGATGAAGAGGAGCGCATGCTGAAGAGTATGGTCGAGAAGATTGTCGAGGCTGGAGCGAATGTAGTTATTGCTCAGAAGGGCATTGATGATGTCGTTCAGCACTATCTTGCTAAGGAAGGCATACTAGCAGTCAGGAGAATCAAGAAGTCTGATGTGGAGCGTGTGCACAAGACAACTGGTGCAACCATAGTATCCAAGATTCAAAACATGTCTGCTGCTGATTTAGGGACAGCAAAGCTCGTAGAGCAGAGGGATGTCGGTGATGACAAGATGTTGTTCATTGAAGGCACTCCAAAATCAAGCGTTGTCACACTCCTGGTCCGAGGCGGAACAGATCACATCGTTGATGAAGTGGACCGTGCTTTGAATGATGCACTCTACGTTGTGAGGGATGTTGTTATTCATCCTGCAGTCACCTATGGTGGAGGTGCACTCGCCTCAGAGATCTCGAAACAACTCAGAGACTATGCAGACACTCTTGAAGGTCGTGAACAGTACGCAGTAAACGCATTTGCTGATGCGGTCGAATCTCTACCAAACACCCTTGCTGAGAATGCAGGTCTTGATCCCATTGATGTGATTGTCAATCTGAGGAAAGCTCACACTGATGGAAACATCTATCATGGCATCAACATCACAAAGGGTAAAGTAGGTGACATGAAAGCAGCTCGTGTAGTCGAATCAGCTATTGTCAATCGGCAGATTGTTATGTCAGCAGCTGAGGCTGCTCAAATGATCCTGAAAATTGATGATGTCATCAGCTCAAAAGGTACACCTGACATGGGTGGACCTGGTGGCCCTGGCGACATGGGTGATGACGAATAGAAAGAGTCAAACGTAGAACAGAATCAGGTGTAGCTCATGCCCAAAGACTCTGAACCACAAAAAGACGACAAAAAAGAACCAGAGGAATCCAAGGAGCCTACTATTGAAAGCATAGTGGCACTATTGACAAACATTCCAGGTGTTGGACCCAAGACTGCAGAAAAACTAGGTGCTGCAGGATTTGACACACTAGAGAAGGTTGTCGAAGCGGATAAGGAGGAACTCGCAGCTGCAGTTACCGGACTCAGTGTCGCAAAAGCTGAAGCCACTATTGAAGAAACTGCTGGTCTTCTTGAGAAGGTTAAATCGGGGGAAGTTGATCTAAGTGGTAAATCAAAGTCGAAAAGGAAGAAGGCTCTTGAGCCGGAACCAGACAGACATGAGTTAGACCCAATCGAAGCCATTGCCAAAGCGGAAGAACGTAAGAAACTGGTGACTGGTTTAGATGAAGAGAAGGCAGCTATGGGAATTCCTGTTGGTCCGAAATGGCTGACAAAGTTCGAAAAAGCCCGCATTATCGGTGCTCGAGCTCTCCAGATTTCCATGGGTGCACCAGTGCTAATTGATACAAAGACAGCGCCTAGGGGACGATTTAGTTTCGCAGAGGCTGAGCTTCGATCTGGTGTTCTGCCGATGACTGTTCGAAGGACTCTTCCCACAGGATTGAGCTATGACATACCGTTGTCAATACTTTTGAAGAACACGAGGTTGGACTAGTACCAGCCTCGTCGCTTACTATTTTTCAAACGAAACGTTATGCAATCATACGATGTCTTAAAAGCAGACCCTACTTCTTTACTTCTCCAAGTGGTGAGTGTAAATGCAGGTGTTGCTACCTAGTGCAGATTTAATCGTGAAGACATTACTCGGATTTGCAGTAGGTGCTTTGATTGGGTTAGAACGTCAGAAGAAATTGGAAGCTGTAAGGATTGTAGGTGTACGTTCATTTGGCCTTCATAGTCTGTTCGGCACGCTTGCAGCATACTCGACTCAGATTATTGGTGAACCTGTCATTTTGGTCTATGCGATTGCTATCTCAAGTATTCTCATAACAGCACAGATATACTACAAGATGTTCCGAGCTGAGGGTAAGGGACTGACGACGCCATTGGTTTTTGCTATCTCATTCGTACTTGGCGTTATTGTAGGACTGGATTCTCCTGCACCAGGCCAAGTCTTGGGAACTCCTGGAGTTCTGGCAATGACTGTGTCATTTGGTGTGTTTGTAGTTCTTTGGTTCAAGGAGGAACTCGCTCACGCTGTTGAGGTAATTTCACGCGATGAGATGATTAGTGCAGTCGAACTAGGAGTTATCATTCTGTTTCTTTGGCCTTTGATACCGGAAACAGTCATGCTTGGAACAATAGAGTATCCCCTCTTCACAATCTATTTCCTTATTGTTATATTATTGTCCATCAGTTTCGCGAATTATCTACTGGTCAAGAAATTCAAGGATCGAGGTGTCTACTTCTTCGGGTTTTTTGGTGGCTTGGCGAACAGTGAAGCTGCGACTTCAAGTGTCACACACTTCTATGTTAATTCAGAGCGCAGAGGTTCTGGCATGATATCCTTGTCAGTCATTCTTGCGAATGTAGCTATGGTTGTACGAAATGGATTTCTCCTTATCATTCTGGATACAACCTTTAGACTAATCGGTCTATATTTGATACCAATCTTGGCTATCATTATAGTCACAATGATCCGAATTATTGTCGAGGAACGATCGGAAGATAGAACAAATGAGCAAATGTTCGATACAAAACTGGTTTCGCCATTTGAGTTTGGAGCAGCTATACGCTTTGCTGTAGTATTCGCTATAGTGTATCTTGTGCAATTAGTTCTCACTGAAACATTCAGTGACACTGGTCTCTTCGTCGCAGCAATAATTGGTGGGTTTGTGTCAGCAGGCGCTGTAGTGGCCAGTATTGCTACTTTATTCTTCGTAGGAGAACTAGGTGTTTCAGTTGCAGCCTATGCCGTTATCATCGCGACGACAATGTCTGTTCTGAACAAGATGTTTTACGTCTACCTTGCTGATAGACAGACCATGCTATTGAAAAAAGTTGCACGTGATTCAGTCATCATTGGGGGGATATTCATGTTCTACCTGCTGCTGCTATCATTCGGACTTTTAGTTTGGTAGTTCAACACAAGACTTAAAGAAGAAAAAACCAGACACGCTGTTGGTGACAAACATGATAGTTGGTGGATTTGTTCATCCAATCGAATAGCCTTAGTGTAACCTCCGCCAACTCTACCTGTGACCGATACGAATTCTGGAGGACTATCAATGAGTGAGATGAGAACAGTCAGGGGTATGAGAGACCTCATGGGTCCTGAAATGGAAGTCAGAAACTACCTCATGTCTACAGCGGTGGAGATCTTTGAGCTTTATGGATACGAGCCCTTGGACTCGCCTGTGATGGAACTCTGGGAAACATTGTCGGCAAAAGGTGGAGAAGAGGTAGAGGCTGAAACTTTCAAGTTCACAGATAAAGGTGAACGAGCGGTAGGTTTGCGTTTCGACCTTACTGTCCCTCTTGCGAGGATTGTAGCTACAAATCCGCATTTGCCGAAACCCTTCAAGCGTTATGCACTTGGAAAGGCATGGAGGTACGATAGACCTCAAGCAGGACGATATCGTGAATTTGAACAAGCTGATGTTGATGTTGTAGGGACTCCAAGTCCAGCAGCTGATGCAGAGGTTGTTCTCATTGCGCTTGAGTTTCTAAAGCGTGTTCTTGGCACAGACTATATGATTAGAATCAATAACCGCAAAGTCCTCCGCGGGATGACAGAAAAAGCTGGAGTTCCTGATGAGCTAGCATTTGAGTGCTTCAGAGCAATCGACAAGTTGGACAAAATTGGTAAGGAAGGAGTCCTGAAAGAACTTGAGGAAAGAGGCATTGGAGAGGATCAGAGCAGCTTCCTGATAGATGCGATAACAATCAAGGGTAGTGGTTTAAAGGCTCTTGACAAGTTCCGAGGTCTCCTCAAGGGTTCAGCGATTGGAATCGGGGGCGTTGATGAGCTCAGTTTGATGGCTGAGATCTTTGAGGAGAGCGGTGTCGACGAGTGGATTGAGTTTGACATGTCACTTGCTCGAGGTCTCGATTACTACACAGGTCCTGTCTTTGAAGGAAGATATCTTGGAAAGCCAGTTGTAGGTTCTATCCTTGGAGGTGGACGCTATGACAATCTTATTGAAAAGTTTGGAGGTCAAACAACCCCAGCTACTGGCATTTCCCTGGGTATTGGAAGATTGATTGAGGTGGTTCTTGCCAGAGGGACTGGAAAGGAGCTGAGGAGGCAGCTCGATGTCTTCATCGCTCCAATAAAACGCTCCATGGTGAGATATGCCACATCTTTTCAGACGATGCTTGTTCGGGCTGGTGTGTCTTGTGAAGTTGATTTGATGGAACGGCCATTGAAGAGGCTTCTTGAACAAGCAGATTTGAGGAATGCAAAGTTCACTGTCATTGTGGGAGAGAGAGACCTCTCTAAGGATCAGATCAGTGTCCGAAACATGACCTCTAAAGAAACTGAACTGGTCAAGACTAAAGATCTAGTTGGATATATTCTCCAAGCTCTCGGCAAGGAATAGTCTGAGTCGGATCTCTTGGGGCAAGTAATTCCAAGAGACCAAACCCTTTTCTCAGGGTGTTACTATGGTGTCCGTGGGATTACTATGGTGCGAATGCCAGTTGTCGCAGGACGTTTCTATGAAGGAAAAGAGGACTTACTTCAAGAGCGGTTGAAGAACTGCTTCTTGGGGTCATTAGGACCTGGTAAACTTCCAGAGGGAGAACCTGGTTCCACAAGGTCTCTAAAAGCGGTAATCACACCTCACGCGGGGTATATGTACTCAGGGATGCCAGCAGCCCATACATACCTGAGTATATTTGAGGATGGGATTCCAGATCACATAGTTATGCTCGGACCAAATCACACAGGTGTGGGTGCAAGATTAGCTGTATGTAACGATGATTGGCAGACTCCGCTCGGAATTGCACAATTCGATGGTGTTCTAGGAGCGGCAATTGTTGAGGAGGATGAGTTCGCCACCAATGATTGCATTGCACACAGCAGTGAGCATTCCCTTGAGGTTCAGGTACCATTTCTGCAATTCACAATTGGACCTGGTGTGAGCTTTGTACCCATCTGCATCTCAGATCAATCTTACGCGGTTTGCGAGTCGATTGGTAAGACCATTGCGAAACTGGCAGATGAGATGGATATCCTCGTCATTGCGAGCTCTGACTTCACCCACTTTGAGTCTGCTGAAAGTGCAAAAAAGAAAGATAATCAGGCCATGGAGTATCTGGATTTCTTAGACCCGAAGGGATTCCTGTCCTTTGTGCAAGGTCATAGAGTGAGTATTTGTGGCGCTGGACCAATTGCGGCAGCAATGGTCTTTGCTAAGGAGAGAGGAGCGACACAGTTCAACGTGTTGAAATATACAACCTCTGGAGACATAACCAAAGACCATTCAAGTGTTGTTGCATATGTTGCCGCAACAATTGTCTAGAAGCAGGGCTTCAAGTTAGTTCGATATCACCAGTTTCAGGTTTGGTTACGTGGCTCTCCTGTCCAGTATCACTAGGAAGGAAGACTGCGGCCACACCACCGCCCACTGAAACACAGCTCGCGAGGATCAAACTTAATGCCGCAGAACCAGTCTGATCGAATGTCTGACCACCGATGAGTGGACTGACTGCATATGCACTATTGCTGACTGCACCAAACACTCCCATCATTGTCCCATAAGCGGAAGGATCTGTAACATCAGCAATTAGCGCTTGAATTGCTGGGCCTCTCATAGACATTCCAATTGAGAGGACAATACCTGCAATCAGAAGATCTATTGTATTTGCAGCATAGATGAACATAACCAGCGAGAGAGCACCAACCATAGCTCCAATCACGATCAACCATTTTCTTCCACGGATGTCTGATAGTTTGCCGAATCCTACATTTCCTATCATCATAGTGATTCCAATAATACCGAAGAATGTCCCAATCTCATATGGCTCCACACCGAGATTGACAACAGCATCAAGCAAGAATGCAACTTCAAGGATGCCCATTGCAAACATGTTGGCAAACATTGCCATTCCTAGTATTCCATAGCTCCTTCGAGCTCGGGCGACTATAACTCGAATAGGAACCTTAGGGATGACCTCTTTGATTTTTTTCCTCACGGGTTCCTTAACTAGGACCTGGACGAAAATCATTGTAACAAGTGTGGCAATTGCAGCTAAGATGAAAGGCATTCGAATTCCAAGAAATTGCGCTAGAAATCCACCCAGTGCTGGACCGACAATAAAACCCACCATGTTGCCCATACTGAGATATCCCATTGCAGTGCCTCTGTTCTTTATAGAAGTCAGATCAGATACGAACGCATTAGCCGCTGGAAAAAAACCAGCAGATACAGCCCCTTCAAGAGCGCGAGCTGAAATCATAACTATAACATCATATGCAAAGGCGTAGACAAAGTTCGCAGCCGCAAAACCAAGTAGTGACGCCAGCAAAATGGGTTTTCTACCCACTCTATCCGAAAGACCACCTAATGGCCCAGCAAAAATGATTCGCGCAATCGCAAATGATGCCGCAAGAACCCCTAGTTCAATTCCTGCCATTCCTAAGGATTCGATGTAGAACGGAAAAATCGGAGTGACAATACCAAAGCCAATCTGAAGAATACTTAATGAAATCGCTAGCATCCAAACCTGATACATCCCACCCGGTTTCTCATCAGTTTCAATATCTTGCCCATTCAAAACAGGTTTGGTCACTTCAGTTTCAGGGTCCATCTAGAATTCACTCTATCGCTCGCAGCTGCTTAACCTTTTCAAGCTTCGTAATTCGGATGCGTAATCACTTGTCAATAATCACTTTCCTAACTCCCTTAATATCAGCAAGGGTTTCTATGACTCTCCCCGGTAGAGGCTCTTCTGTAATCACCTTCAAACAAGGATTCTGATAGATTGCTACATCCTCGGCGAGGACCTGCCGAATTGGAATACCATATCCTGCTATCATGGTTGTGACTTCGGATAGAATACCAGGAGAACCTGGAGACTCAACGAATATAGTCACAACCCCATAGCCAAGTACACTTCGAACCATTTCAAGGGAGGGTCCTGCGGGTCTCAATAATGAAAAGAACTCACAGAGCTCATCATTCTCACAAATGTCCTCTGTGGTAGCTCGAACAGTTCGTCGATCTATACCAAGGGCATTTCCGAGTGACTTCAATGGAATTCGAATGTCACCACATTTGATAACACC